>NZ_JBFTML010000008.1:0-159640 GCF_056396925.1 Pseudomonas sp. 05N433
AAAACAAAACCCCTACCTGCATACGCAGATAGGGGTTTCGGAATTTAATCTTGACGATGACCTACTCTCACATGGGGAAACCCCACACTACCATCGGCGATGCATCGTTTCACTTCTGAGTTCGGGATGGGATCAGGTGGTTCCAATGCTCTATGGTCGTCAAGAAATTCGGGTACCGAACCGTCTTTCGACGCTTCAGCAAATTGGGTATGCGATAGTTTCTGCGGTTTTTGTGAATGCTTGCGAACTTTCGGTTCATTGCGTCTTCACACACCGCAATCTGGTGTCCTTTCGGATCAGCAAATTGCTTGGGTGTTATATGGTCAAGCCTCACGGGCAATTAGTATTGGTTAGCTCAACGCCTCACAGCGCTTACACACCCAACCTATCAACGTCGTAGTCTTCGACGGCCCTTCAGGGGACTCAAGGTCCCAGTGAGATCTCATCTTGAGGCTAGTTTCCCGCTTAGATGCTTTCAGCGGTTATCTATTCCGAACATAGCTACCCGGCAATGCCACTGGCGTGACAACCGGAACACCAGAGGTTCGTCCACTCCGGTCCTCTCGTACTAGGAGCAGCCCCTCTCAAATCTCAAACGTCCACGGCAGATAGGGACCGAACTGTCTCACGACGTTCTAAACCCAGCTCGCGTACCACTTTAAATGGCGAACAGCCATACCCTTGGGACCGGCTTCAGCCCCAGGATGTGATGAGCCGACATCGAGGTGCCAAACACCGCCGTCGATATGAACTCTTGGGCGGTATCAGCCTGTTATCCCCGGAGTACCTTTTATCCGTTGAGCGATGGCCCTTCCATACAGAACCACCGGATCACTAAGACCTACTTTCGTACCTGCTCGACGTGTCTGTCTCGCAGTCAAGCGCGCTTTTGCCTTTATACTCTACGACCGATTTCCGACCGGTCTGAGCGCACCTTCGTACTCCTCCGTTACTCTTTAGGAGGAGACCGCCCCAGTCAAACTACCCACCATACACTGTCCTCGATCCGGATAACGGACCTGAGTTAGAACCTCAAAGTTGCCAGGGTGGTATTTCAAGGATGGCTCCACGCGAACTGGCGTCCACGCTTCAAAGCCTCCCACCTATCCTACACAAGCAAATTCAAAGTCCAGTGCAAAGCTATAGTAAAGGTTCACGGGGTCTTTCCGTCTAGCCGCGGATACACTGCATCTTCACAGCGATTTCAATTTCACTGAGTCTCGGGTGGAGACAGCGCCGCCATCGTTACGCCATTCGTGCAGGTCGGAACTTACCCGACAAGGAATTTCGCTACCTTAGGACCGTTATAGTTACGGCCGCCGTTTACCGGGGCTTCGATCAAGAGCTTCGCGTTAGCTAACCCCATCAATTAACCTTCCGGCACCGGGCAGGCGTCACACCCTATACGTCCACTTTCGTGTTTGCAGAGTGCTGTGTTTTTAATAAACAGTCGCAGCGGCCTGGTATCTTCGACCGGCGTGGGCTTACGCAGCAAGTGCTTCACCCTCACCGGCGCACCTTCTCCCGAAGTTACGGTGCCATTTTGCCTAGTTCCTTCACCCGAGTTCTCTCAAGCGCCTTGGTATTCTCTACCCAACCACCTGTGTCGGTTTGGGGTACGGTTCCTGGTTACCTGAAGCTTAGAAGCTTTTCTTGGAAGCATGGCATCAACCACTTCGTGTTCTAAAAGAACACTCGTCATCAGCTCTCGGCCTTAGAATCCCGGATTTACCTAAGATTCCAGCCTACCACCTTAAACTTGGACAACCAACGCCAAGCTGGCCTAGCCTTCTCCGTCCCTCCATCGCAATAACCAGAAGTACAGGAATATTAACCTGTTTTCCATCGACTACGCTTTTCAGCCTCGCCTTAGGGACCGACTAACCCTGCGTCGATTAACGTTGCGCAGGAAACCTTGGTCTTTCGGCGTGGGTGTTTTTCACACCCATTGTCGTTACTCATGTCAGCATTCGCACTTCTGATACCTCCAGCAAGCTTCTCAACTCACCTTCACAGGCTTACAGAACGCTCCTCTACCGCATCACCTAAGTGATACCCGTAGCTTCGGTGTATGGTTTGAGCCCCGTTACATCTTCCGCGCAGGCCGACTCGACTAGTGAGCTATTACGCTTTCTTTAAAGGGTGGCTGCTTCTAAGCCAACCTCCTAGCTGTCTAAGCCTTCCCACATCGTTTCCCACTTAACCATAACTTTGGGACCTTAGCTGACGGTCTGGGTTGTTTCCCTTTTCACGACGGACGTTAGCACCCGCCGTGTGTCTCCCATGCTCGGCACTTGTAGGTATTCGGAGTTTGCATCGGTTTGGTAAGTCGGGATGACCCCCTAGCCGAAACAGTGCTCTACCCCCTACAGTGATACATGAGGCGCTACCTAAATAGCTTTCGAGGAGAACCAGCTATCTCCGAGCTTGATTAGCCTTTCACTCCGATCCACAGGTCATCCGCTAACTTTTCAACGGTAGTCGGTTCGGTCCTCCAGTCAGTGTTACCTAACCTTCAACCTGCCCATGGATAGATCGCCCGGTTTCGGGTCTATTCCCAGCGACTAGACGCCCTATTAAGACTCGCTTTCGCTACGCCTCCCCTATTCGGTTAAGCTCGCCACTGAAAATAAGTCGCTGACCCATTATACAAAAGGTACGCAGTCACCCAACAAAGTGGGCTCCCACTGCTTGTACGCATACGGTTTCAGGATCTATTTCACTCCCCTCTCCGGGGTTCTTTTCGCCTTTCCCTCACGGTACTAGTTCACTATCGGTCAGTCAGTAGTATTTAGCCTTGGAGGATGGTCCCCCCATATTCAGACAAAGTTTCTCGTGCTCCGTCCTACTCGATTTCATTGACAAGAGATTTTCGCGTACAGGGCTATCACCCACTATGGCCGCACTTTCCAGAGCGTTCCGCTAATCTCAAATCAACTTAAGGGCTAGTCCCCGTTCGCTCGCCACTACTAAGGGAATCTCGGTTGATTTCTTTTCCTCAGGGTACTTAGATGTTTCAGTTCCCCTGGTTCGCCTCTTGCACCTATGTATTCAGTACAAGATAACCATCTTATGATGGCTGGGTTCCCCCATTCAGACATCTCCGGATCAAAGTCTGTTTGCCGACTCCCCGAAGCTTTTCGCAGGCTACCACGTCTTTCATCGCCTCTGACTGCCAAGGCATCCACCGTATGCGCTTCTTCACTTGACCATATAACCCCAAGCAATCTGGTTATACTGTGAAGACGACATTCGCCGAAAATTCGCATGCTCAATTAAGAGTAACTCACAAATTTTACCTTAGCCTGATCCGTTACCAGTGAAAGTAACGTTCAGTCTATCTTTCTATCACATACCCAAATTTTTAAAGAACGATCTAGCCAAAGACTAGAAATCAACATTCACCATCATCACGATGGAATGCTCATTTCTAAGCTTTCAACAACAGAAGCAGTAGTGGTGGAGCCAAACGGGATCGAACCGTTGACCTCCTGCGTGCAAGGCAGGCGCTCTCCCAGCTGAGCTATGGCCCCGTATTTCTACAGGTATTCCCACACAAAATTGGTGGGTCTGGGCAGATTCGAACTGCCGACCTCACCCTTATCAGGGGTGCGCTCTAACCAACTGAGCTACAGACCCAATTTCGGGCTGCTTCGTATCGTCTTCTTCAATGAATCAAGCAATTCGTGTGGGAACTTATGGAGCAGCTGATGTCGTCGATTAAGGAGGTGATCCAGCCGCAGGTTCCCCTACGGCTACCTTGTTACGACTTCACCCCAGTCATGAATCACACCGTGGTAACCGTCCCCCCGAAGGTTAGACTAGCTACTTCTGGTGCAACCCACTCCCATGGTGTGACGGGCGGTGTGTACAAGGCCCGGGAACGTATTCACCGCGACATTCTGATTCGCGATTACTAGCGATTCCGACTTCACGCAGTCGAGTTGCAGACTGCGATCCGGACTACGATCGGTTTTATGGGATTAGCTCCACCTCGCGGCTTGGCAACCCTCTGTACCGACCATTGTAGCACGTGTGTAGCCCAGGCCGTAAGGGCCATGATGACTTGACGTCATCCCCACCTTCCTCCGGTTTGTCACCGGCAGTCTCCTTAGAGTGCCCACCATTACGTGCTGGTAACTAAGGACAAGGGTTGCGCTCGTTACGGGACTTAACCCAACATCTCACGACACGAGCTGACGACAGCCATGCAGCACCTGTCTCAATGCTCCCGAAGGCACCAATCCATCTCTGGAAAGTTCATTGGATGTCAAGGCCTGGTAAGGTTCTTCGCGTTGCTTCGAATTAAACCACATGCTCCACCGCTTGTGCGGGCCCCCGTCAATTCATTTGAGTTTTAACCTTGCGGCCGTACTCCCCAGGCGGTCAACTTAATGCGTTAGCTGCGCCACTAAGAGCTCAAGGCTCCCAACGGCTAGTTGACATCGTTTACGGCGTGGACTACCAGGGTATCTAATCCTGTTTGCTCCCCACGCTTTCGCACCTCAGTGTCAGTATCAGTCCAGGTGGTCGCCTTCGCCACTGGTGTTCCTTCCTATATCTACGCATTTCACCGCTACACAGGAAATTCCACCACCCTCTACCATACTCTAGCTCGACAGTTTTGAATGCAGTTCCCAGGTTGAGCCCGGGGATTTCACATCCAACTTAACGAACCACCTACGCGCGCTTTACGCCCAGTAATTCCGATTAACGCTTGCACCCTCTGTATTACCGCGGCTGCTGGCACAGAGTTAGCCGGTGCTTATTCTGTCGGTAACGTCAAAACAATTACGTATTAGGTAACTGCCCTTCCTCCCAACTTAAAGTGCTTTACAATCCGAAGACCTTCTTCACACACGCGGCATGGCTGGATCAGGCTTTCGCCCATTGTCCAATATTCCCCACTGCTGCCTCCCGTAGGAGTCTGGACCGTGTCTCAGTTCCAGTGTGACTGATCATCCTCTCAGACCAGTTACGGATCGTCGCCTTGGTGAGCCATTACCTCACCAACTAGCTAATCCGACCTAGGCTCATCTGATAGCGCAAGGCCCGAAGGTCCCCTGCTTTCTCCCGTAGGACGTATGCGGTATTAGCGTTCGTTTCCGAACGTTATCCCCCACTACCAGGCAGATTCCTAGGCATTACTCACCCGTCCGCCGCTCGCCACCAGGTACAAGTACCCGTGCTGCCGCTCGACTTGCATGTGTTAGGCCTGCCGCCAGCGTTCAATCTGAGCCATGATCAAACTCTTCAGTTCAAACATCTTTGGGTTTTTAAGAAACCCTAAACTTGGCTCAGCAATCGTTGGTTACATCTTTGATTTCTCGCGGAGTAACTTGTGATGCTGATAATCTTGTTGACTATCAGTCTGACCAGCGTTAGTCGCTGCTGTCAACACCTCTTTTTCTCCGCTTTCGACCGAGAAGATCGAATCGTCAATAAGGCGACAATCCCCTGCCCTATCAACTCCTTCTGGCTTCGATGAACTGAAGCGTAACCGCTGTCGAAAACTGCATAACTCGTTGTTTACCAAGGAGTTTTCCGTTTCGACTGCGCCGGAAGTGGGGCGAATTATAGACGTCCAGAATCTGCCGTCAACCCCTGATTACGCTTTTCTATCAGGATGTTCAAAATCCCTGCTTATATATAGACGCAACCGCAACGAATGCGCAGTATATTGCCCAACACATTACAAACTACTCTCGTTTCTCACCTCGGACGATGCCACGCAATGAATGACCACCCCCGCAGCCTTGCCTCGACCCTGTTCTCGGTAGGCCTGCTCTTGATAGCCATGGCATCGATCCAGTCCGGAGCCTCCCTGGCCAAAAGCATGTTCCCGGTTATCGGCGCTCAAGGGACCACCACCCTGCGGCTGATCTTCGCCAGCGTGATCATGCTGCTGCTATTGCGCCCATGGCGAGCGAAGCTCACCGCAAAATCCCTGCGCACGGTAATTGTCTATGGGATGGCGCTGGGCGGCATGAACTTCCTCTTCTATATGTCCTTGAACACTGTCCCTCTGGGTATCGCGGTAGCCCTGGAGTTCACCGGCCCATTAGCGGTCGCTATTTATGCCTCACGTCGGGCGATCGACTTTCTGTGGATCGCTCTGGCGGCAGTGGGTTTACTGCTGTTGATTCCAACTGGCGCCACGAGCGCAGGTATTGATCTGATTGGCGCAGGTTATGCCCTTGGCGCCGGTGTCTGCTGGGCGTTGTACATTCTGTTCGGCCAGAAGGCCGGTGCCGACAATGGCGTGCAGACCGCCGCATTGGGCGTGATGATTGCTGCACTGTTCGTAGCCCCCATCGGTATCGTCCATGCTGGTGCTGCGCTGCTGACACCCTCGCTGATTCCCGTGGCCATCGGGGTCGCGATTCTGTCCACTGCCCTGCCCTACACCCTGGAGATGGTCGCCCTCACACGGCTGCCGGCCCGGACCTTCGGCACATTGATGAGTATCGAGCCCGCGTTCGGTGCACTGTCCGGCCTGTTGTTCCTCCATGAATACCTTTCCCTGTCTCAGTGGATGGCAATCCTGTGCATCATTCTGGCGTCCGTCGGCGCAACCATGACCATGGGGAGCACCGCCAAGCCCGCAGTTGCGGCGGATTGATACGAGATTTGACGAGGGTCTAGTATTTACCGCTCATTTAGGCCATGTTTAGGCCACGTAACTCAGTGTCAGACATGGATTTTTTCAGATAGGGATATCAGAACGCTTCAAGCAAAAGCGAATGCAGGCAGACCCGGGCACAAAGATCCGGGGCCTCAATAAGGACAGCAATGAAACGAATTTTGATACTGATCGCCGTGCTTGCAGTTGCGGGCTGCGCGGCGACCTCGAAAACCCAGATCAAACACGGCAAGAAAGGGCTGCATATCAACTGTTCCGGGCTGTCGTCCTCCTGGGACCAGTGCTACACCAGCGCTGCCAACTCGTGCGCGCCCAAGGGTTACAAGGTGATTGCCAAGTCTGGGGATGCGGTCGAAGAGCCCGGAGATTATCCGTTTGGCCTTAACCCGGCCGGCTATACCAGCCGCAGCATGATCGTCATCTGCAAGTAATCCTCCAACCCTATTGGGCTTGCGTAGCCCGATAGGCGCCTCGCCCGGGATGCTGCTAACGTTCGTCAGTCACTGACCGTTCAGCAAAGGGCGACATCCATGACCACCGCTATCAATAGCAAGAAAATCGTATTGGTCGTCGGCGCAGGCGATGCCACCGGCGGCGCCATCGCCAAGCGTTTTGCCCGAGAAGGCTACGTCGCCTGCGTCACACGTCGCAGCGCAGACAAACTTCAGCCACTGGTAGATGCCATCACGATCAGCGGCGGCGAGGCTCATGGTTTTGCCTGCGATGCGCGCAAAGAAGAGGACGTGATTGCGCTCGTCGAGCAGATCGAAACCGCGATCGGCCCCATCGAAGCGTTCGTCTTCAATATCGGCGCCAATGTGCCCTGCAGTATTCTCGAAGAAACCGCTCGCAAGTATTTCAAGATCTGGGAAATGGCCTGTTTCTCAGGGTTTCTCAACGCTCGCGAAGTGGCCAAGCGCATGGTCACCCGCCAACGGGGCACGATCCTGTTCACCGGGGCCACCGCCGGTTTGCGCGGTGCCGCAGGTTT
Source organism: Pseudomonas sp. 05N433 (assembly GCF_056396925.1). NCBI lineage: Bacteria > Pseudomonadati > Pseudomonadota > Gammaproteobacteria > Pseudomonadales > Pseudomonadaceae > Pseudomonas > Pseudomonas sp. 05N433. Next base: position 7,635 of record NZ_JBFTML010000008.1, read on the forward strand.
TGCTGCCTTCGCCGGCGCCAAGCACGGGATTCGCGCCCTGGCCCAAAGCATGGCCCGCGAACTGGGGCCGATGAACATCCACGTCGCCCATGTGGTGGTCGATGGTGCCATCGACACCGACTTTATTCGCGACAGTTTTCCGGAAAAATACGCGACCAAGGATCAGGACGGCATCCTCAATCCCGAGCATATCGCCGAAAACTATTGGTACTTACACAGCCAGCCACGGGACGCCTGGACGTTCGAGCTGGATCTGCGCCCCTGGAGCGAACGCTGGTAAGCCTTCCCCTACGACAAAAAGAAGAGCACATCGACATGAGTAAAACCGTGGAGTTCTTTTTCGACCTCGGCAGCCCCGCCACCTACCTGGCCTACACCCAACTGCCGAAAATCTGCGCGCAGACCGATAGTCAGCTGATCTACAAACCGATGCTGCTGGGCGGCGTCTTCAAAGCCACCGGCAACGCCTCCCCGGTGACTATTCCGGCCAAGGGTCGCTACATGTTTCAGGACCTGGACCGCTATGCCAAGCGTTACGGTGTACCACTGAAGTTCAACCCGCACTTCCCCATCAATACCCTGATGTTGATGCGCGCGGTCACGGGTATGCAATTACGTCATCCCGAACGCTTTCAGGCGTTTATCGATTGCCTGTTTCATGCCCTGTGGGTGGAAGGGCGCAGCCTCGATGATCCCGCGACCGTTGCCGCCGTGCTGACGCAAAACGGTTTCGATCCGAATGAAGTGCTGGCACTGACCGCCGATGAGAACGTCAAAGCCGCCCTCAAGAAAAACACCGAGGAAGCAGTACAACGCGGTGTATTCGGCGCACCGAGCATGTTTGTCGGGAATCAACTGTTCTTCGGCCAGGATCGGCTGGACTTCGTCCTTGAAGCCCTGCGGGCACAATAGCCAGGCTTGAGTTCAGGCGCTGTTTCCAGCAACTGAACTCAAGCCGATCAAATAGCCGCGGTCCGGGTGTTCAACCACTCAAGGGCCGCGCCATCGAGCAACGGGCTCAGGCGCTCGCGCACTTCGGCATGGTAGCCGTTGAACCACTGCTTTTCGTCTTCGGTCAGCAACGACGGTTCCAGGCAACGGGTGTCGATCGGGCACAGGGTCAGGGTTTCGAACTTCAGGAATTCACCGAACTCGCTCTTGCCCGCCTCGCGGTTCAACACCAGGTTCTCGATCCGCACGCCCCAGCGGCCCGGACGGTAGGTGCCCGGTTCGATGGAAGTGATCATCCCTGGCTGCATTGCAGTTTGCGGCGCGGCTGCCGCCTGATAGGCGATCACTTGCGGGCCTTCGTGAACGTTGAGGAAGTAGCCGACGCCGTGACCGGTGCCATGACCGTAGTCGACACTTTCGGCCCAGATCGGTGCGCGGGCAATGGCGTCCAGCAACGGCGACAGAATGCCCCGCGGGAACTGCGCGCGGGAGAGTGCAATCACGCCTTTGAGTACGCGGGTGCAATCGCGCTTCTGCTCGTCAGTCGGCGTCCCCACCGGCACCATCCGCGTAATGTCGGTAGTGCCGCCCAAGTATTGGCCGCCGGAGTCGATCAGCAACAGGCCGTCACCCTCGATGACCGCGTGCTCTTCTTCGGTGGCGTGGTAATGCGGCATCGCACCGTTGGCATTAAACGCAGCAATGGTGTTGAAGCTCAGTGACACATAATCCGGACGCCGGGTGCGGGCCGCGGTCAGGTGTTCGTCGATGGTCAGTTCGGTGATGCGCTCACGCCCCCATGCCGCCTCCAGCCAGGCGAAGAATTCGCACAGCGCCGCGCCATCCTGCTCCATGGCCCGACGGATGTGCTGGGCATCGGCCAGGCTTTTTTGTGACTTGGCCAGGGTGGTCGGGTTCAGGCCTTCGACCAGTTTCACATCACTGTTCAAGTTATCCAGCAGACCCGCCGTGACCCGCGCCGGATCGACTTGCAGGCTCGCGCCGCTTGGTATGGCGCGCAAGGCGGCGGCCACTTCGCTGTAATCGCGCAGGGTCACGCCGTCCTGTTCAAGGATGGCACGCAGCTCGGCACTGACTTTGCTCAGGGTGACGAACAAGGTGGCCTGTTGCTGACTAATGAGCGCGAAAGACACAAACACCGGGTTGAACGACACATCGCCGCCGCGCAAGTTGAACAGCCAGGCGATGTCATCGAGGGTGGCAATGAAATGCCAGTCGGCACCGCGCTCTTTCAACACGTCACGCAGCTGGGCGAGTTTTTCGCCACGGCTGACGGTCGCCTGAGGCGGTAAGTGTTGATAAATCGGCTCGTTCGGCAAGCTCGGGCGATCACTCCAGACTTCGCTCAGCAAATCGATGTCAGTGCGCAGACGTGCGCCGCGTTCTTGGAGTTTGCTGCTCAGGGTACGCGCCGACGCCACGGCCATCACCGCGCCATCGACTGCGACGACACCGCCTTCAGGCGTTTGCTCGGCCAGCCAATCAAGCGGGCCGGGTTGACCCGGTTGCAGCTTGACCAGCTCGATACCGCTGCCCTTGAGTTCCTTGCTCGCTTGTTCCCAATAGCGGCTGTCGGCCCAGACGCCGGCGAAATCCGGCGTGACGATCAGCGTGCCGACCGAGCCATGGAAACCCGACAGCCACTGCCGCCCCTGCCAATAGCCCGGCAGGTATTCCGACAGGTGCGGGTCGGCCGACGGCACCAACAGAGCATGAATGCCCTCCCGGCTCATCAGCTCGCGGGTTTGCGCCAGGCGCCGGGGTACCAATCCATTGATCGAAGGCTGCGTACTCATCGTGTCTCCTGCTAACCACTTCATCATTATTGTTTGGTGCCGATCAGAGTCGGCGCTTAAGGACCTGTCGCCCAGAATGCCGGTGCACTGGCGGCGGCCGTTTTGATCAGGTGCGCAGCCTGGTCGATATCTTGCTCGGTGGTGAAACGCCCCAGGCTCAGGCGAATGGTGCGACTGGCCGAGCGCGCGTCATGCCCCAGCGCCAGCAGCACATGAGATGGTGCATTACTGGCGGAGTTGCAGGCCGACGTCGCGGAAAACGCGATCGAGGTGCTCAACGCCGCGGAATTGAACTCACCTTCGTTGAAGGTCAGGCTCAGGGTATGGGGAATGCGTTGGGTCGGACTGCCATTGACGCGAATACCGGAAATGCTCAGCAGCTGATCGAGCAAGCGTTCACGCAGGCGCACGATGGTGGCTTTTTCTTCATCGAACAATGCGGCCGCCAGTGCGAAAGCGGCGCCCATGGCTGCGATCTGGTGCGTCGCCAGAGTACCGGAACGCAACCCGCCCTCATGGCCGCCACCGTGGATCTGCGCCTGCAGGCGCTGTTGCGCACGGGGCCCGACGTACAGCGCGCCGATGCCTTTGGGGCCGTAGACCTTATGCGCCGAGAACGACATCAAATCCACTGGCCACCGGGCCAGGTCGATCGCCACTTTGCCCGCGCCCTGAGCCGCGTCAACGTGGAACAACGAATCGCGATCACGCACCACCTGGCCGATGGCCGGGATGTCGTTGACGGTGCCCAGTTCGTTATTGACCAGCATCAGCGACACCAGAAAGGTGTCTTCGCGCATCGCCTCGCTGACTGCTTGCGGAGTTATCAGGCCTTCGGCATCGGGCACCAGATACGTCACGGCAACGCCGGCATCCTGCAATTGTTTGGCAGTATCGAGAATTGCCTTGTGTTCAATCTGGCTGGTGATGATATGTCCGCCGGACACACCGCGGGCCTGGGTAACGCCCTTGAGTGCCAGGTTGTTGGATTCGGTGGCTCCGGAGGTCCAGACGATCTGCTCGGCCTGGGCGCCCACCAGTTCGGCGACCTGGCGCCGTGCGTGCTCGACCGATTGCCGGGCCTGTTGACCGAAGGTATGGGAGCTGGACGCTGGATTGCCGAAGTTACCCGTGAAGCCCAGACACTCAACCATCACCTTGATGACCCGCTCATCCACCGGCGTGGTGGCGGCGTAGTCGAAATACAACGGACGTTTATTCATAGAAGACTCGCAGAGCGTGTTCCGGGATCAGGAAGCTCGTCACTGGAAATATCAAAGCGCCGCCTTATGAGCGGCGCCGAATTTGCAGAACGATAGCAATACCTGATCGGAGGCCGTTAAAGAAGAACAACTTCATTTAAAAGTGCGTAGGAACGCTCCTGAAGTCGAGCTTAACAGGCATCGGGCAACCGGTTGAAGCAATGCGTCAGCTAAAACTTTCAAGCAACAACGGATACATGGAAGCCACCAGCAACAAGGCCATGCCCCAGTTGAACAGGCGTAGCCAGCGGCGATCGCGCAGCACATTGCGCAACAGCGTGCCACAACCAGCCCACACACCGACGCTCGGCAGGTTGATCAGAGCGAAGACCGCGGCAATCACAATCACATTGGTGAAATAGCCCTGCATCGGCGTGTAGGTGCTGATGGCACCGATGGCCATGATCCAGGCCTTGGGGTTGACCCATTGAAACGCCGCCGCGCCCAAATAACTGATCGGCTTGCCCTCGCCCTGCTCACCCTCGGTGACCGGCCCGGAATGCGCAATCTTCCAGGCCAGGTACAGCAAATACGCCGCGCCGACATAACGCAGCACGGTGTAAAGCAGTGGATAGGTTTGAAACACGGTGCCCAGGCCGAAACCAACGGCCACCACCAACACGAAGAAGCCGCAGGTAATGCCCAGCATGTGAGGGATGGTGCGGCTAAAGCCGAAATTCACGCCCGAGGCCAGCAACATGGTGTTGTTCGGGCCGGGGGTGATCGAGGTGACAAGGGCGAACAGGGCAAAGCCCAGCAGCAGGTCGAGCGAGAGCATGGGGGGGGGGCAGTCCATCAGAGTCAGTCAGGTGTTGACCCTATCGCACGCCTTGAGGGAAGCCCATGGACAGTTGCGTGAAAGTTCGAGCAGTACAGTTGTCGCTCAGCTTTGGCGACCGTGCAGCTGTACTGTGCGCTCGGCGTTCATCTCGCCTTGCTTGTCAAAACTGATCGATTTGGTCGGCTGACCGAGCAATTCGGCTTTCTTCGCGTGGTACTCCTCGAAGGACAAGCCCCGACGGTTCAAGGCTTCCAGCGCCAGTTCCCGGGTTTCTTCAGCGGTGTAGGGGCGTAGTTCCGGTGAAACATGACTGGCACATCCGGCGAGGACGGAAACGGCGAGCAACAGAAAAGTGGTGAGTAGAGTTTTCATTTCGAAAGTCCGGATAGCTGGGTTCGGGGCAATGAACACAGGCTACCGACGCGCCCCGACGGGCAGAAATCAATGCTCTCGATAGTGGGTATCGGGAATTGGTGAACTGGCAGTGAACAAGCGTCGCGCCACAGAGAACCTGTCGATCCAGGTTCTTACCGCTGATGCACCAAAATTGCAGTGCAGTGCGTTGTCGTGACTGCGGCTACTCGTCGGGCACTCGGTTGTGGCGAAGGGGTTGACCTATAGTTATCCGACCGGAAAACGGCGAAGGAACACCTTAACTCCACAACAATAAAGGGAGAACCGTCATGAGCGTCAAACCTATTCCAGAGGGTTATCACAGCATCACCCCTTATCTGGGCATCCAGAAAGCTGCCGAAGCCATCGACTTCTACAAGAAAGCCTTTGGCGCCACCGAAGTCATGCGTCTGGCCATGCCCGACGGCGGCATCGGGCACGCCGAACTGCGTATCGGCGATAGCCCGATCATGCTGGGCACACCCTGTGACCAGGGGCCCTTGAGCAACCCGGACAAATCGCCGTCCGTGGGCCTGCATTTGTATGTGAACGATGTGGACAAGTCCTATAAACAGGCCATCGATGCCGGTGCCACGGTGGTGTCCGAGGTCAAGGATCAGTTTTATGGCGACCGCACGGGGACCTTGAAGGATCCCTATGGGCATGTGTGGTTTCTGGCCACGCGCAAGGAGGATCTGACGCAGGAACAGATCGAACAGCGGGCGAAGGAGATGTTCAAGCAGGGTTGATAGCTTCGGTATGTGATCAGCCCCCATCGCGAGCAGGCTCGCGATGGGGGCATCACATTCAACATCAATATTGGCTGTTCCCACGCAGCGCAGAAACACGAAACATTTACTTTCATATCCCCTTTCGGGATTTCCGATGCTCATACGTCTTATTTAGATGCAGCCGGTCGCGTAGGCAAAAGCCACGACCGGGCCTTTCATGGACCTCAACGCTGGGAAGCCCGCAGCAGAGGTCCTCTCATCGAAACAAGACCTTTAATCATGTCGAAGAAATCCCGCTCAAAACTCTGGTTTCTGGTCCATAGCTGGCTGGCCCTGCCCATCTGGTTCTTTGTATTGATCGTCTGTGTGACCGGCACATTGGCGGTGGTCAGTCAGGAAATCGTCTGGCTGGCCAACCCGCAAATGCGCGCCAGCCCGCCTTCGGACGACGCGCCGCTGCTCAGCTATGACCAGATCATCGCCGCCATCAAAAAGGCCGAGCCCCAAACGCTGGTCGAAAGTATCAACCGTCCCGACGAGTCGCATTTCGCCCTGGATGTGAAGGTCAGCTACCCGGACGGACGCTCGGTGACGGTCTATGTGAACCCCTACAGCGGGGCGATTCAGGGCACCGCTCCACCCTTCAACTTCCAGGCCTTCACTCGCGCGCTGCATGGGTGGTGGCTGGTGCCATTCACCAACGGCTACAGCTGGGGCTGGTATCTGGTGTCGTTCCTCGGCTTGCCGATGCTGGCTTCACTGGTGACGGGGCTCGTGGTCTACAAACGGTTCTGGAAAGGCTTCTTGCGACCGACCCTGCGCATTCGTCATGGCGCGCGGATTTTCTGGGGCGACTTTCACCGGCTCAGCGGCATCTGGTCGATCTGGTTCATTGCGGTGATTTCCGTCACCAGCACCTGGTTCATGATTGAAGCGATCCTGTCCGATAACCACATTTCGATTTCCACCGCGCCGGTCGCCCCCGTCGTCCCGCGTGAGAGCGTGCCGCTCACCGTCGATGGCGCACCGGCGCCGATGATCAGCCTGGAAAGCGCGATCCGCGAGGCCAAGGAACGCATTCCTGGCCTGGAAGACAGCTCTGTCAGCCTCCCCGCCAATGCCTATAGCCATCTTTTGGTGAGCGGGCGCAGTTGGTACCCGTTGATCTACCAGAGCGCCGAGGTCAACCCTTACACCGGTGACATTTCCACCACGCGCCTGCTGTCGGATCGTTCGGGTCTGGAGCTGGTGACCGAATCCATGCGTCCGCTGCACACCGGCGATTTCGGCGGTATCTGGATCAAGCTGATCTGGTTCTTCTTCGGTCTGATCCTGAGCATGATGGTCCTCAGCGGCCTGTTGATCTGGACCAAACGCACCGCCCTGGCCACGGCCAATGCGCTCAAGCGCAGCAACAAGCGTCCACGGGCTGCGCTGACCGGCCAGCCGGCCCCGGCCATGAGCCGCGAAGCCACGGAGGGCAGCCGATGAGCCAGGTCGCAGCAGAAAAACCACGCTCGCCGCTAAGCCGCTTCTGGCACACATGGCGTTTCCACATCAACGTGCTGCTGTTGCTGGTGCCGCTGGGGTTCATGCCCAAATACTTCGCCGACGCAGCGCTGTTTCGCGGAGACACCGGCCTGGGTGAGCGTGAAGTCGGTGAAATTCAGGTCGGCCCCTGGAGCCTGCGCCTGGCTGAATTGCGCAACGCAGCCCCGGTATCCGATGGCCCGGCCGGCTACTTGAAGTCCTTCAATGCTGCGCTCTGCGACAGTTGTCGCGATCAGGTCAAGGCGACTTACCTGCGCATTGGCAAACCGCGCAGCCTGCGCGCCGCCGGGGTGATTTTCTTTGGCACGCCCTACCACATGGGCGCCGCGCTACCGGTACCCGAAAAGACCAAAAACGACGCTGAACTGTGGATCACCATGGAAGGCTGGGACGGCGCCATGCATCAAGCCTCCATCCCCCTGAGCCAGGCGTCGCCGGCCACCGTCGCATGGCTGAACAGACAAGGAGGCAAACCATGACCAGCGTTTTTCGCCCCGTTTTACTGGTGCTCTGCACCGTCTTCAGCGCCAGCGCCCTGGCCCACAACCCGATGTGCGAGTGCAAGGCCATCGACGCCGAACAGATCCGTTGCACCGGTGGTTTCTCCGACGGCAGCGGCGCGCCGGGCGTGACCCTGGATGTGATCGGCTACGATGAAACCATTCTGGTGCCAGGCAAGCTCGGCACCGATTCGACCCTGACGTTCAAGAAGCCCGGCGCTGAATTCTACGTGCTGTTCGACGCCGGTCCCGGCCACGTGGTCGAGATCGACCAAGCCGACATCGAGGCGCCCTGAGCATGAGCACGCCAACCACCCAAGTGGTGCGCCCGGCCGGAGCCGGCCATGAAACCCTCTATGTGTTGCTGTTGTGCCTGATGATTCTGGCGGTGGCCGGCTCGGTAGTCGCCTGGCGCGGCGAGTCCCGGGAAGTGAGCAGCGTCGGCACCCATCAACTGGATGCCCGCCGCGACCTGAGCGCATCCGAGCAAGGTATTTACGCAGACCTGCGGGTCACGCTGGATGAAATCCACCTGTTGCGCGAGGAACAACAAGCGCTGCCCACACCCGCCACCCTCGCCGAGGAAGGTTTCGCGCCGTTTGCCCAAGACGCCAGTTCTGTCAGTCGAGGCGGTCATGCCTGGCAATTGCTGGACGCCAAGGCGTACTTCGGCCAGAGCCAGGCACCCACCGTGGCCGGCTCATTCCTGATGCGTTTGACTGCTGACGACGATGCGCCAGACATCTGGCTCAACCGCTCCAAAGCCCTCGCGCCCCCGGCTGATCTGACTGACGCCGCGCTGGAAAGCGCTGGCTGGCAGCAGATCGTCGCGCAATTCGATGCCGGGGTCACCCGCCAGCATCGGCACTGAACCCTCGCCCTCACCCGAGAGAAGACCGCTTTCCCATGCCTAGTTCATCTCAACGTCGTTTTTTGCGCCTGCTACTGGTCGGCCTGCTTGCCTGTTTGCTGACGCCTCTGGCCAGTGCCGACGAAGCCAAGCGCCTGCGCATCGGCATCACCCTGCACCCTTATTACAGCTACGTGGCCAATATCGTCGGCGACAAGGCCGAAGTGGTGCCGTTGATTCCGGCCGGTTTCAACCCGCACGCCTATGAGCCCCGCGCCGAGGACATCAAACGCATCAGCGGGCTCGACGTGATCGTACTCAACGGCGTGGGCCATGACGACTTCGCCGACCGCATGATCGCCGCCAGCGAAACCCCGAATATCAAAGTGATCGAAGCCAACGAAAACGTGCCGCTGTTGGCCGCCACCGGTGTCGCCGCTCGCGGTGCCGGTAAAGTGGTGAACCCGCACACGTTCTTGTCGATCAGCGCTTCGATTGCCCAGGTCAACAACATTGCCCGCGAGTTGGGCAAGCTCGACCCGGCCAACGCTAAAACCTACACCCAGAATGCCCGCGCCTACGGTAAGCGCCTGCGGCAGATGCGCGCCGATGCCCTGGCCAAACTGACCCAGGCGCCGAACGCCGAGCTGCGCGTGGCCACGGTCCATGCCGCCTACGACTATCTGCTGCGCGAGTTCGGCCTGGAAGTCACCGCCGTGGTCGAGCCGGCCCACGGCATCGAACCCAGCCCCAGCCAACTGAAAAAGACCATCGATCAACTGCGGGAGCTGGACGTGAAAGTGATCTTCTCGGAGATGGATTTCCCGTCCACTTACGTCGAAACCATCCAGCGCGAATCGGGGGTGAAGCTGTATCCGCTGTCGCACATTTCCTATGGCGAATACACCGCCGACAAGTACGAAAAGGAAATGACCGGCAACCTCAACACCGTGGTTCGGGCGATTCAGGAGTCCGGCGCATGACCGCTCAAGAAACCCTGACCGTACAAAGCGCCGGCCCGACCCTCGACTTCGCCGAAGTCAGCCTGACCCTCGGTCGCACGACGATCCTCGACAACGTGACCTTTCAGGTCCGGCCCGGCAGCGTGCATGCCCTGGTCGGCCCCAACGGTGGCGGCAAGAGTTCGCTGATCAAGACCCTGCTCGGGCAGATGCCGCATCAGGGCCGTTTGAGCCTGCAATGGCCCGGCGAACCCGGGACGATCGGCTACGTGCCGCAAGCGCTGGAGTTTGATCGCGGTTTGCCAATGACTGTCGACGACTTCATGGCGGCCATGTGTCAGCGGCTCCCGGCGTTCCTCGGTTTGAGCAAGCATTACGCGACGGCCATCGGCGAGGCGCTGGAACGGGTCGGCATGCAGGACAAACGCAAACGGCGCATGGGCGCGCTGTCCGGCGGCGAACGCCAGCGGGTTTTGTTGGCCCAAGGGCTGATTCCGGCGCCACAGTTGCTGGTGCTCGATGAACCGATGTCGGCGCTCGATGAGGCCGGTATCCAAGTGTTCGAACGGCTGCTGGGCGATTGGCGCCAGAGCGGCATCACCGTGCTGTGGATCGAACATGATCTGGAAGCGGTCGGGCGTCTGGCGGACCGGGTCACCGGGCTCAATCGTCGGGTGTTGTTCGATGCCACGCCGAAACAGGCGCTGACCCCGGAGCGACTGCTGACTCTGTTCTCGACCCATCCCCGGAGCGCTGCCTGATGAGCTACGAAGCCTTTCGTTTGATGGTCCAGGGTTGGGCCTCGTCGGGTTACCTGCCGGAAGCGCTGGCCTATGGATTTGTGGTCAACGCCCTGCTCGCTGGATTGCTGATCGGCCCGGTGCTGGGCGGTTTGGGCACGCTGGTGGTGGTCAAGCGCTTCGCATTTTTCTCCGAAGCGGTGGGTCACGCGGCGTTGACTGGCGTGGCCATCGGCATTCTGCTCGGTGAACCTTACACCGGGCCTTATGGCAGCCTGTTCGGTTACTGCCTGCTGTTCGGGATTTTGCTGAACTACCTGCGCAACCGCACGGGTCTGGCGCCGGATACATTGATCGGCGTGTTTCTGTCGGTGTCGTTGGCGCTGGGCGCGAGCCTGCTGTTGATTCTGGCGGGCAAGATCAATGTGCACATTCTGGAAAACGTGCTGTTCGGCTCGGTACTGACGGTCAACGGCAACGACCTGCTGGTGTTGGCCATCGTCGGCTCGCTGGTCATGGCACTGGCCCTGCCGCTGTACAACCGCATCATGCTTGCCAGTTTCAACCCGCAACTGGCGGCGGTACGTGGCGTGGCGGTGAAAACCCTGGACTACCTGTTCGTGATCCTGGTGACGCTGATCACGGTGGCTGCGGTGAAAGTCATCGGCGCGATTCTGGTCGGCGCCCTACTGGTGATTCCAGCGGCGGCCGCGCGCTTGCTCAGCCAGTCGTTGAAGGGTTTTTTCTGGTGTTCGGTGCTGATTGCCACGGTGAGCACCTTGTGCGGAATTCTCGCGCCGATTGTCTTTGACCTGCCCATCCCGTCCGGTGCCGCGATCATTCTGGTGGCCGGTATCGCCTTCGCCCTGGCCGCGATCGCTCGCGGCATCCTCCCCAGCCTGAAAGGGAACCTCGGATAAATGTGCTTTTCTCTGCGTCAACTGACCCTGGCATTGACCTTCACATTGCCCCTGTGCGGTCTGGCCAATACTTGCGCTGCGGCGGACAGCGCCAAACCGCTGCACGTGCTGGCGTCCTTGCCGATCACCTATGGTCTGGGCGAAGTGTTGCTCAAAGGCACCGAAATCAAACTGGAACGGGCCGCTCCAGAGAATCTGCCCGGCAGCCGACAGACCACCTATTTCACCGGTCGTGGCGCTCCGGCGCTGGCCAAGCTGGCGACCGACGCCGATGCCGTGATTGGTCTGCGTTCCCTGTGGGCGGATGATCCGCTGTACCCGATATCCCGGCGCAGCAATATTCGTATCGTCGAAGTCGACGCCGCCCGCCCGGTGGACGGCGCCCTTCCCGGCATCGCCGTGCAGCCCGGCAGCAAGGTCGACGGGTTGAACAGCCAGCCGTGGCTTTCCAGCAACAACATGGGGCGCATGGCAGACGTGATGGCGGCGGACCTGGTGCGCCTGGCGCCGGCGGCCAAACCGACCATCGAGGCCAATCTCGCAGCGCTCAAGCAGCGCCTGCTCAAGCTCAGTGCCGACAGTGAAGCGCGGCTGGCCAGTGCCGATAACCTGAGCGTGATGAGCCTGAGCGATCATTTCGGCTACCTGATCGGCGGCCTCAACCTGGAGCTGATCGGCCTCGATGCACGGCCAGATGCCGAGTGGACGCCTGAAGCGCTCAAGCAGTTGAGTGCGACGCTCAAGGACCATGACGTGGCGGTGGTGTTGCATCATCGACAGCCGTCGGAGGCGGTGAAAGCGGCGATCTCGCAGGCAGGCAGTCGGTTGGTGGTGTTGAGTGTCGATGCGGCGGATCCGGTGGCCGAGCTGGAAGGGAATGTGGATCAAGTGATCAAGGGGTTGAGCGGGGCATAACGTCAGTTAAACCCGCGATGGCAGCCGCGCAGACAACAGAGATTTCAAACGTGAAAAACCCGCTGACCGTCACCGGTTCAGCGGGTTTCTTTTTGCGCGGCGACTCAGTGAGCCACGGCCGCCTGCTCTTCCATTTTCTGGCGCAGGCTCAGTGGACGCATGTCAGTCCAGACCTCTTCGATGTAGGCCAGGCATTCCTTTTTCAGGCCGCTCTTGCCCACGGTGCGCCAGCCTTGTGGCACGGCTTTGTAGTCGGGCCAGATCGAGTATTGCTCTTCGTGGTTGACCACGACCTGAAAGAGGATGTCCTCGCGGTCGAATACTGACGTCATGCTGTCTCTCCATCGCTATAGGGTGGGCTGCACACCGCGCGCAGCCGTTATGTAGAAGGAACGTTAAAGGCGCTGAAAAATTTAGAGGCTGGCGACGGCTGCGGCCATGGCCCTGCCGAAAATGTCGGCTACCCGATCGATTTCGGCAGCGGTGATCACCAACGGCGGCAGGAAACGCACGACACCGCCATGACGCCCGCCCAGCTCGAGGATTAACCCACGCTTGAGACATTCGCGCTGCACCAACGACGCCAGACGACCGAATACCGGTGGATGGCCTTGAGCGTCCGGCGCACCAGCCGGGTCGACCAATTCGACACCCAGCATCAAGCCACGTCCGCGAATGTCGCCCAGCTGCGGGAAGTCCCGCTGCAGGATGTGCAGGTGTTCGCTCAAGCGCTCGCCCATGGTGGCGGCGTGTTCGCAAACCTTGTGTTCGGTCAGGTAGCGCATCACCGCAGAGCCTGCGGCCATGGCCATCTGATTACCGCGGAAGGTTCCGGCATGGGCGCCCGGCAGCCAGGTGTCGAGCCAATCGCGATAGACCACCACCGCCAGTGGCAGGCTGCCGCCGATGGCCTTGGACATCACCACCACGTCCGGAATGATTCCGGCGTGCTCGAAGGCGAACATCTTGCCGGTGCGGGCAAAGCCGCTCTGAATCTCATCGACGATCAGCGCCACGCCGACCTGCTCGGTGATGCGCCGCAAACCGCGCAGCCAGTCGAGATCGGCCGGAATCACCCCGCCCTCGCCCTGCACCACTTCGACGATCACCGCAGCCGGCAGTTGCACGCCAGCCTCTGGATCGTTCAGCAGGTTCTCCAGGTAATTCAGGTTGACCTGCACTCCCTGCACACCACCGAGACCGAACGGGCAACGGTAATCGTAGGGATACGGCATGAACTGCACGCCATTGCCGAGCAAGGCACCCAACGGCTTTTTCGGTCCCAGACTGCCCATCAGGCTCAGCGCGCCCTGACTCATGCCGTGGTAACCGCCCTGGAACGACAAGACGGTGCTGCGCTCGGTGGCGGTACGCACCAGCTTCAGCGCGGCTTCCACGGCATCGGTGCCGGTGGGGCCACAGAACTGAATCTTCGCTTCAGCGGCCAATGCCGGCGGCAGCAGGCCGAACAGGTCCTGGACAAACCGGTCCTTGACCGGCGTGGTCAGGTCGAGGGTGTGCAGCGGCAGTTCATCGCTCAGCACTTGCTGGATCGCTTCGATCACCACCGGATGGTTGTGCCCCAGGGCCAGGGTCCCGGCACCGGCCAGGCAATCGATGAAACAACGGCCTTCGACGTCTTCGACATAAATGCCCTTGGCACGCTTGAGTGCCAGGGGTATGCGTCGCGGGTAGCTGCGGGCGTTCGATTCCTGTTGGCTCTGACGGGCCAGCAGCGGCGATTCGTTGAACTGATAAAGCGTCTCGGCAGGCGTCGGGGCAATCCGGGCCGGCTGATCTTCGATAAGGCTGGTAGCGACTGACATCTCTCGACCCCTGTTGATAGTGACCAAAACTGCACACCGGGCAGGTGCGCATTCCGTTCACGGGGCGCACTTGCAGGTTTTCCTGTTCTGGAAACGCATCAAGGGCTCGAGGATTTAGACCCTCGATCAGCTTTCTATGAAGGTGGTGGCAGCGCCTTGTGCATGGGAATGGCGTGGAGCCCCGCCACCGTGAAAGCTTCAGCGCAAGCCCGGTAACCCAGGCGGTGGTAAAACGCTTCGCCAGTGCGCGTGCTGTTGAGACGTACCTGGGGCAAACCCTGAGCAATCAACCACGTCTCCAGATCATGCACCAGCGCTTGTCCGGCGCCCCGTCGAAACCATTCCGGTTGCACGTAACAAAACGCAACCTTGCCACTGATCGCCGCCATGGCGACGCCGACCGGTTTGTCTTGCAACAGGGCGATGTTCAGGTACAACCGCGGGTCGTTCAGCCAGGGCTGCACGTGTTCGATGGTTTTGTTGTGGGTCCAGGTGGCGACGGTTCGCGGGTCGTTACGGTGGTCAAGCGCGCAGCCGACGCGAATGGAGCGCTCGACGATCCGGCTGATGATGCCGGCGTCGGCAGACGTTGCCTTGCAGATGTGTATCGATGCAGTCATGGCGCTGTTACCTCAATCCATTGAGTCAAAGCTGCCGGGGACGATAACGCCGTGGGGGCCGGGAGGCCAACGGAGAGACGTTACATTTGGTGTGCGACGGCATAGACACCCTGTGGGAGCGGTGTCTGTTAGACAGGTTGCAACGGCATCGTCAATTCAACCCGCAAGCCATCCGGCCGGCTGTCGAAATGCAGGGTACAGCCACAGCGCTGGACGATGGCCTGGACAATCGCCAGGCCGAGGCCGCAACCGGTGCTTTGGCCATTGCGCCAGAAGCGTTGGGTCAGGTGTTGCAAGTCGTCTTCGGCAATTCCCGGACCGTGGTCGCGCACCAGAAAGTACACGCGATTGCCATTGGTTTCCAGGCTCAGCTCCACCGCCCTATCGCCCGGCGTGTGGCGCAGGGCGTTGTCGAGCAAGTTGCGTAATGCAGCAATCGACAGCACTGCGGGCATTTGCAGCGGCGCATCGGAGAATCTGGCCGGCACCTGAAACTTGATCCGCTGACGATCGCCGCTGGCCGCATCCTGTATCGCCAGTTTCGCCACCTGCTCAGCGCTGCACTGCACGCCATCATCGAACGACAAGCTGCCCTCGACGCGCGCCAGCAGCAGCAATTGTTCAAGGGTACGGTGCAGGCGGTCGGCGCCCTCTTCAGCCCGGGCCAGGGACTGATCCCGCGCGGCACCGTCGGTCATGCGCGCCACTTGCAGGTGGGTTTTGATCGCAGTCAGCGGGCTACGCAATTCGTGCGCCGCATCACCGGTCAGGCGTCGTTCACGCTCGATGGTCTTGCCGATGCGCTGGAACAACTGATTCTGGGTTTCCAGCAGCGGTTGCAATTCGCTGGGCAACGGCTGGATCTGCAATGGTTCCAGAGAATCGGCGCTACGCCGCATCAACGCATCGCGCATACGATTGAGCGGTGCCAGCCCCTGACCGATGCCGAGCCACAACAGGCACAGGCAGCCAAGCAGCGCCACGCCGACGGGCACCGAAGCCGCCAGCAGAATGGACATGTTCAGCGCTTCACGCTCGATCTGCCGGTCGGCGGTGGTGATGCGCACATCGCCCCGCGCCAGGGTGAAACTGCGCCATGGCGCGCCGTCGATAATCTGATCGTGGAAGCCCATTTTCTCGGCTTCCAGCGCTTGCTCGGGGTTGCTGTGGCTGCGGGCCAGAATCTCGCCGCGCAACGAGCTGACCTGACAGGCCATGCCGCCGGGGATATTCAGTTGTTCAGCGCTGAAATGGGTGCCCTCGCCCTTGCTCGGCAATGCCGGCAGTTGCTCCAGTAACCCGGCGACCATCCGCGCCGAGGCAACCAGCCGCTGGTCGAGGGAAAACATCATCTGGTTGCGCAGATCGCTGAGCATCCAGGCGGCGGCCAGGGCCCAGATCAGCGCAAATGCGGCGCCGAGGGTCAGGCTCAGGCGCAAACGCAGGCTCATCACTTCGATTCTTCTCCGCCATCGGCCGGCCCCAGGCGATAGCCCAGGCCACGCACCGTCTCGACAATGCCATTGCCGAGTTTACGCCGCAGGTGATGGATATGGACGTTAAGGGCGTTGCTTTCCAGCTCATCGTTGAAACCGTAGACGCTGTCTTTCAGTTGCTCGGTTGAGAGTACGCGACCACGGTTGTGCAGCAAGGCTTGCAACAGCGATTGCTCGCGACGGGAAAGGTCCACCGGCTGACCGCCCAGCATGGTTTCGCGGCTGCTCGGATCGTAGGTCAAACGACCGTGCTCGATCAGGTTGACGCTGCGCCCCGCCACTCGTCGCAGCAAGGTGTGCAGGCGCGCTGCCAGTTCGCGCAGGTCAAAAGGCTTGAGCAAATAATCGTCGGCCCCGGCCTGCAAACCGTCGACGCGATCGGTGACCGAATCCCGCGCCGTGAGAATCAACACCGGAATCTCCAGGCCACTGTGACGCAACTGCTGCAACAGCTTCAGGCCATCCTCATCGGGAAGGCCAAGGTCGAGCACCATGACATCGAACTCAGCCACCTTGAGCATCGCCCGGGCAGCCGACGCGGTGGCGACGTGCTCGACGGTCAGGCCTTGCGCGGTCAGGCCGGCAACAATACCGCTGGCGATCAGCTCATCGTCTTCGCAAACCAGTACATGCATGGGAGCCCCCAGGACAAATAAAGCGAGTGAAGCAGCTGAGGATTAAGCCGCAATTATGGCAAGGCCCGCCGCTGACGAGAAGCAGCGCTTCCCACGCAGGCGTCGCGACCGCTAAGCGACGAAGTTGAAAGTGAAGTTCGCTGTTAATGCATGGCCGAACGCCTGCGCACATGTCGTTTCAAACCGAAACATATTCCATCCTGAAAACAGGACCACAGCGTAAAACATCACGCTACCCTAGCACGGCTCCACTCCAGGCCAATCATTACCTGGAAGAAAGTCATTTAAGACCCGAACCATACTTAATTATCTGAAAGGAATCAGATCATGCCGACACTTAAAAACATCGTGACCGTCGATTGGCGTTCCGGAAAAGACAAGATCTACTTCATCTTCAAAGACACCGATACTTATTCCCGCTTTGATATTCCCGATAACAAGGTCTCTGATGGATACCCCTGGCCGATTAAAGGAAACTGGGGGACGTTGGAAAACCACATGAAAAACCTACGGTTTGGATTTACGACCACGGGCATAACGCTTGATCGTCCCATGGACTCTTCTGACCTCGATATCCTTTGGCTTTTCTATTACGAGCGCACTACGCCGATGGTCTGTGCCTACAATCAGGATACCGATGCGGTAATGCAGACCCGCAAGGTTGAAGACACTAAATGGAAGCTGCTGTTGCCTCACTTTGATCGAATCGTTGCAGGGACATGGTGGCAAGTAAGTCGCCCCTCACTCTTTCGATTCATCATGAATGACGGGAACTCCCTCTATCTGGATTTGGACGAGGATCCCAACCGGGACCGCGGCTATATCGGTGGCAAACTTGACGACGACCTCCCTCCCCCTGTTGTGACCCCGGTCCAGTCACTGAGGACAGAGCCCATTACAGAGGCTACCTGGCCCGGTCTTGCTCCCTACAAAGACCGGATCATTACAGCGGTGCAAAACGATCGGACTTTCGCCGACAGTTATTACTATATCTTTCTGACTGACAATCAGTTTCTGACTTACAACATTCAGGAAAATCGCCTGGTTTCCGGTCCGCATACGGTCGACAGCCAATCCTGGCCAGGCCTGTTGCGCAACTGAAGTTTCAAGCCGTAGTGGCTGCCTTCTGACGGGGCAAGCGGGCGGTACCGGCGGCGGTTAATCATCGGTTAATCGCCGCCACCCATTGTGCAGTCAACTTGCACAGGGATAAGGCTTACCCATGCGTCGACTGTTTCTATTTTTTGTTCTCTTGATCTCGGGTGCGGCCCAGGCAGGGATAAATCCGTTCGACACCAAACCTGAATTCTTGCCAGTGGAAAAGGCCTTTGCCTTTACCTCCGAACGCCTCGAATCAGGTGAAACACAGCTCTATTGGCAGATTACCGACGGTTATTACCTTTATCAGAAACGCCTGAATTTCGAAGGTTTGTCTGCGCAACAGCACCCGGTATTACCTGACGGCGAAGCACACAGCGATGAGTTCTTCGGCGAACAAGAGGTTTATCGCCAAGGCCTGGAGCTGAAGATTCCGGCGGGAGCCACCGGTCAGATCAAGGTGGGTTTCCAGGGGTGTGCCGATGCCGGTTTGTGTTATCCGCCGCAAACCCAGATCGTGGACCTGGGCGGCAAGGCTACTGCATCTGCGGCCAGCGAAGCGCCGGACCAAGCCTTGGCCAGCGGCCTGCAACAACGTGCGCTGGGCTGGAGCTTGTTGGTGTTCTTTGGTCTGGGCCTGTTGCTGGCCTTCACCCCTTGCTCGTTGCCGATGCTGCCGATTCTGGCGGGGTTGATCGTTGGCAGTGGTGCCACGCCCAAACGCGGTTTTGCCCTCGCCGGCAGTTATGTGATCAGCATGGCGCTGGTGTATGCGGCGATGGGTGTTCTGGCGGCGTCGCTTGGCGCGAACCTTCAAGCGCTGTTGCAGAATCCATGGCTGTTGGGCAGCTTTGCGGCGGTGTTCGTGCTGCTGGCCTTGCCGATGTTCGGTTTTTTTGAACTGCAATTGCCGGTGGCCGTGCGGGATCGGCTGGAACATGTTTCACGCAGCCAGCGCGGTGGCAACCTGATGGGCGCCGGTGTGCTGGGGGCCTTGTCCGGTCTGTTGGTGGGACCGTGCATGACTGCCCCATTGGCCGGCGCCCTGCTCTATATCGCCCAGAGCGGCAATGCGCTGCACGGCGGGTTGATTCTGTTCGCCCTGGGCATCGGCATCGGTGTGCCGCTGTTGCTGCTGGTCACCGTCGGCAATCGCTTCCTGCCTAAACCTGGCGCCTGGATGAACCTGCTCAAGGGTGTGTTCGGTTTCCTGTTTCTCGCCACGGCTTTGCTGATGCTGCGTCCGGTGCTGGATGAATCGCTGTGGCTCGGTTTGTGCGGTGGTTTGCTGCTGATCGCCGCCTACAGCGCCTGGAAGCAGTCCCAGGGGTTTGGCCGCGTTGCCCACCTGTTCGGCGCCAGTTCGCTGCTCTTGGGTTTATGGGGCAGCCTGCTGGTAGTCGGTGCGGCGGGCGGCAGTGACGATCCGTATCAGCCGTTGCAGGTGTACAGCGCCGGTCGTACCGGCACTGTCTCGCCGAGCGCTCACGATGCATTCACGACGATCAAGGAGCCCGCGTCCCTGCAACGTGAGCTCGACGCCGCCAAGGCCCAGGGCCAATGGGTGCTGCTGGACTATTACGCCGACTGGTGTGTGTCGTGCAAAGTCATGGAAAAACAGGTCTTCGGCAAACCTCAGGTACTGGATGCGCTGAGCGATGTGCGCTTGCTACGGCTGGACGTCACCGCCGACAATGCCGCCAGCCGCGAACTGCTCGGCCGTTATAAAGTGCCGGGGCCGCCGAGCCTGTTGTGGATCGGCACCGACGGCGAAGAGCGTCGCAGCCAGCGCATCACCGGCGAGGTCGATGCCGGCACTTTCCTGCAACGCTGGACCACCACCCGAGACGCTCGTTAATGCTGACCTTTACCCTCGGCACCTTTGCCATCGCGCTTAACCATTTGCTGCTGATCAGTGCCCTGGCGCTGGCGACGTTTGTCGGCTGGCGGGTGGCCAAGCGTGGCGGCGAGAACCCGGAATCGGTGCTGTTCAGCCTGTTCCTGCTGGGCATGCTGGCGGCCCGGGTCGGCTTCGTGATTGCCTACTGGGCACAGTATCGCAACGATCCGTGGCAGATCATCGACCTGCGCGACGGTGGTTTTCTCGCCTGGCCGGGGGTGGTCGTGCTCTTGCTGGCGGCGTTGTACCGCGGCTGGCGTCAACCGGGCCTGCGTCGGCCATTGGGCTTTGGCGTGGCCAGCGGCCTGGTGTTCTGGCTGCTGGCGAGTTTCTCCCTGAGTATTTACGAACAAGGCACGCGCCTGCCGCAGATCACCCTGCGCAATGCCGCCGGCCAGACCATCCAACTCAGCGACTACCAGGGTGGCCCGTTGGTCATCAACCTCTGGGCCACCTGGTGCCCGCCGTGCCGCCGGGAAATGCCGGTGCTGGAGAACGCCCAGCAACAGCGCCCGGACCTGACCTTCCTGTTCGTCAACCAGAGCGAAAGCATGCAGAGCGTCGCCACTTTCCTCGAAACCCAGGGCCTGAGCCTGACCAACGTGCTGTTCGATGGCAGCGGTCGATTGAGCCATGCCGTGGGTTCCATGGCATTGCCGACTACGCTGTTCTATAGCCCCAACGGGTATCTGTTGGGCAGTCACCTGGGTGAGTTGTCGGAAGCCAGCCTGGCCCGCGCCCTGGAACACTTCGACACCCCGAACCCGGCCACCTCGGCCACGCCTTCAAGGAAATTGCCATGCTCCGCCTCCGCCACCTGCTGACACTGACCCTGGGTGCTGCCCTGCTGCACCTGCCGTCGGTACAGGCCGAAGAACTGCCTGAAGCGATCAAGAAGATCGAAGCCAAGGGCGCCAAAATCGTCGGTACCTTCGACGCGCCCGACGGCCTGCGCGGTTACGCGGCGCAGTACCAGAACCGCGGTATGACGCTGTACCTGACCCCGGACGGCAAACATGTGCTGCTCGGCAATCTGTACGACGCCGACGGCAATGACCTGAGCAGCGCACCGTTGCAGAAACTGGTCTACGCGCCGATGGCCAAGGAAGTCTGGGGCAAGATGGAAGCAAGCAGCTGGATCGGTGACGGCAATAAGGACGCACCACGGGTCGTCTACCTGTTCAGCGACCCGAACTGCCCGTACTGCAACATGTTCTGGGAACAGGCACGGCCGTGGGTCCAGGCCGGCAAGGTGCAGCTGCGGCACATCATGGTCGGTATCATTCGCGAAGACAGCCCCGGCAAATCCGCCGCGCTGCTGGCCGCCAAGGACCCGCAGAAAGCCCTGGAAGAACACGAGAAATCCGGCAAGGGCAGCTCGCTCAAGGCCTTGAAGGACGTACCACCGGCGGTTCAGGCGAAACTGGCGGCGAACATGAAGTTGATGGAAGACCTGGAACTGGCCGCCACCCCGGCGATTTTCTACATGGATGAAAAGGGCCAGTTGCAACAACAGCAAGGCGCGCCGTCGCCGGACAAGTTGCTGAAGATTCTCGGGCCCAAATAAAGATCAAAAAATCGCAGCCTTCGCCCTACGCGCCTGTGGGCAATACCGAAGGCTGCGATCTTTTTAATCAAGCGCTACACGGATTTCTGTCGGCCAGAAACTTGAGCAGCACCTCAGTGACAAACTCGGGGTTCTCCAGACTGGAGATATGCCCCGCCTCCGGCACCAGCACATACGGGCAACCGATCAACTCAGCCATTTCTCTGGTTTCCGACGGCGGCCGCGGTTTGTCCTGATCGCCACACATCAACAGTGTGGTTTCAGGGTTCATCTGAGCCAGGCGCGGCAACAAATCATCACGACTAAACGTGATCCGTCCCATCGGCACGATGCTTTCACGCAGCCGGTTGACTGGCAATGCAGCCAGCCTGGCGCGGAAATCCTGATACAAAGCCGATTGCGGATCGATGCCCGGACGGAAGAAGATCGGCACAATAATGTCGAGCAGTTGCGGCGAGATCTCACCGCTGTCTTCGATCTGTTTGAACAGCGAGAAGTAATACTGACGAGTCGGTTCCGGTTCGACACCAACGTAAGTATCCATCAGCACCAGCCCGTTGAGCCGCTGCGGCGCCGACAGTGCCAGGCGAACGCCCCACATGCCACCGACCGAAAGACCGACCAGCGTGACGCGATCGATGTCCAGATGATCGAGTAATGCCAGTGCCTGACGCGCCACGTCATCCAGCGACGTCATGCCCTCGGGCATCCGCCCGGATTCGCCATGGCCCCAGAGGTCCAGTGCAATGACCCGATAGCGCTGCGACAGCGCCGCAATCTGCGGTGCCCACATGGCCTGGTCCCACAGGTAGCTCCCGGCCAGCAATACCGCCGGGCCCGTGCCTTGATCTATGTAGTGAAGCGCTTGTCCATCAACCGTTACGAAGGGCATCGACTGTCTCCCTGGTGAAATAGGATCCATTAAAAAACCACGGGAAGCCTGAGCCGCGTGGGCTCGGCAGTCAACCCGGATTAAAGGCCCTCCAGCTCCGCCATCAGGTCATTCAACCGATCCACCTTCTCCTCGGTAATGTCGCTCGCCGCCAACCCATCGATGTACTCGGCCAATTCCGCCACCGTGCTGCACTCGAACATCGCCCGCAGCGGCACGTTGCGTTGCAGGGCTTTTTGTACCCGCGAGGCAATTTGCGTGGCCAGCAGCGAATGCCCACCCAGCTCGAAGAAGTTGTCACGCACGCCAACCTTCTCGACCTTCAACACTTCGGCCCAGATATCCGCCAAGGTCTGCTCCAGCTCATTGCCCGGCGCCTGATAGTCCTGGCTCTGCAACTGGCCGATCTCCAGTGCCGGCAAGGCCTTGCGATCGAGTTTGCCGTTGGCGTTGAGTGGCAGCTTGTCGAGCCACAACCAGTGCAGCGGCACCATGTATTCCGGCAACTCGGCACGCAGGCGCTGCTTGATCCGCTCCAGTCGTTCGTTCGGATTGAGCGCCAAATCCGCTGCCACCAGATAGCCGACCAGGTGCTTGCCGTTGACGCCCTCCTGCACCCCGACCGCCGCATCGCGGACTTCCGGCTGTTCATGCAGACGCGCTTCGATTTCACCCAGTTCGATGCGGTACCCGCGAATCTTCACTTGATGATCGATACGCCCGACGTATTCCAGCACGCCATCACTGCGCCGACGGGCCAGGTCACCGGTGCGATACAGGCGATCCCCAGGCGCACCGAATGGGTTCGGCACAAACACCTGTGCCGTGCGCAACGGATCGCTCACATAACCGCGCCCGACCCCGGTGCCGGCCACGCACAATTCCCCCACTGCCCCCAACGGCACCAGCTCCAGCGCGCCATCGAGCAGGTACAAACGGTTGTTGTCGGTCGGCGTACCGATCGGCAAATAGCTGCCACGGGTCGAAGCCAGGTCGACCCGGAAGAACGCCACATCGTCCGAGCATTCCGCCGGGCCATAAGCGTTCACCAGCCCCATCTGCGGGTAACGCAGCAACCATTGATGCGCCAGTTCCGGCGGCATCGCTTCACCGGTCGGCAACATCCAGCGCAGGCCATCGAGGCTCATGCAGTCCTGGGCGAGCATGCCCTGAATCAGCGACGGCACGCTTTCCAGCACGCTAATGCCCTGGCTCTGGACGTGGGCCAGCAAGCCTTGGGGATCATGGGCGATGCTGTTCGGCACGATGTCCACCCGAGCACCGAACAACAGCGCCGCGAGGAACTGCCAGACCGAAATATCGAAGCTTTGCGAAGCGGTCTGGGCGATCACATCGGCGTCGCTCAGCTTCAGGTACGGCACCTTGCTCAACTGGTTATTGAGCATGCCGCGCTGCTCGACCATCACGCCCTTCGGCAGGCCGGTGGAGCCCGAGGTGTAGATCACGTAGGCGAGGTTGTCCGGGCCACTGTAGACACCCGGATTGGCCACCGAAACGTCGCTCGCCTGCACGTCTTCCCAGACCAGCAATCGAGGCCGGTTGGCACATCCGAATTCCTCCAGCAGCGCGACGGCTTGGTCACGGCACGCCTGGGTGCAGACCAGCAACGGCGTGCGGCTCAGGTCAATGATCCGGCTCAGGCGCTGACTTGGCAGGCCAGGGTCCAGCGGCAGGTAACCGGCACCGGCCTTGAAGCTGCCGATAATCATGCCCAGCAGATCGAGATTACGCTCGGCGAGCAGCGCCACCGGTTGATCGAGGCCGACGCCTGCAGCGATCAAGGCATGGCCGAGACGGTTGCTGCGCTGGTTCAACTCAACATAGCTGTGTTGCTGATCGAGATAACTGGCGGCAATCCGCTGCGGATGCCGGGCAACCTGCGCTTCGAACAATGAGACATAGCTCTGCTCCAGCGGATAGTCGTGTTCGCTCTGGTTGCAGCCATGGATCAGGAAGTCCTGCTCCTCGACTCCCAGCAGCGGCAAATCGGCCATGTCACCGTGGAAGCCCTCGACCAGCGCCAGCAACAGGCGCTTGAACTCACCGAGCATGCGCTCGACGGTGGATTCGTCGAAATAACGCTGGTCGTAGGACAAGTGCAAGCCCAGGTCATCCCCCGGATAGCAGACCGCCGTCAACGGGAAGTTGGTGTGGGTGCGGCCCGAATCCGAAGTGGCATTGAGGCTTTGCGCACGGTCCAGCACCGAGACTTCCACCGGGGCGTTTTCGAACACGAACAGGCTGTCGAACAGCGGCTGGCCTTTCGGCAGTTCGCTGGTTTCCTGGATGCTCACCAGCGGCAGGTACTCGTATTCGCGCAGTTGCATGTTGCTGTCGAGCAAACCACTGAGCCACTGACGAACGCTGCAGCGCTGATCGTCCTCGGGCATTTTCACCCGCAGGGCGATGCTGTTGATGAACAGCCCGACGGTGCGTTGCATCTCTGGCATGTCCACCGGACGCCCGGCCACGGTGACGCCGAACAGCACGTCGCGATCACCGCTCAAGCGACGCAGCACCAACGCCCACGCCGCCTGGGCGAAGGTGTTGACGGTCAACTGATGGGCCTGGGCCAGTTCGCGCAATTGTGCGCCATCCCGGGGATCAAGCCTTGTGTAACGGTCGCCGACGATCATGCCGCCGCTGTCGCCGGCATGTTCACGCAGGAACGGCCGGTCGCTCGGAATCGGCGTGGTGCGCTCGAAACCTTGCAGGTTCTGCCGCCACCACTGTCGCGCCTCGGCCAGGCTCTGGCGTTGCAGCCAGCCGATGTAATCGCGATAACGCGGCGGCACGGCCAGTTGCGCTTGCCGGCCTTCGCCGAGGGCGGTGTAGATTTCGAAGAAGTCGTTCATCAGCAGCGAACGGCACCAGGCATCGATGAGGATGTGGTGGTTGCTCATCATGAACCAGTAGCGCGCCGCGCCGACGCGGATCAAACGCAGATGGAACGGCGCCTGATTGAGCAGATCGAACCCGGTCTCGCGCTCGCTTTTCAGCAGCGCCTGCAGCTTCGGCTCTTGCTCTGCTTCGGCAACCGCGCTCCAGTCCAGATACTCGATCGGCGTGCTGCCGGGTTTATGGATCACTTGCAGCATGTCTTCGCCGACGTTCCAGCAGAACGAGGCGCGCAAGGCTTCGTGACGGGCGATCACCGCTTGCCAGGCCTGGGCGAAGCGCTCGGGGTCGAGCTCGCTGTTGATGCGGTAGCGGTCCTGCATGTAATAGAGGCCGGTGCCCGGTTCGAGCAAGGTGTGCAGCAGCATGCCTTCCTGCATCGGGGTCAGCGGGTAGACGTCTTCGATCATCGCCGCCGGAACCGGCAACGCGTCGAGTTGCGGCTGAGTCAGTTTGGCCAACGGGAAGTCCGACGGCGTCAGGCCGCCCGCGTGGTCACTCAGGCAGTGCTGGATCAGGCTGTGCAATTCATCCAGATACGCCTGCGCCAGGTCGGTGATGGTTTGCCGGTCGTGGCGTTCGGCGCTGAAGGTCCAGCGCAGCACCAGTTCACCACCGTACACCTGACTGTCGACGCTCAGCTCGTTTGGCAGCGGCGCATGCGGATCATGGGCCGCGCCGACCGGCTCATCGAGCGGACGGAACAGCGCATCGCTGCCGAAGCTCTGGTCGAACTGGCCGAGGTAGTTGAAGGTGATCGGCGCCACCGGCAGCGCGGCCATGGTCTGCCGACACAGGCCATCGGCCAGGTAACGCAGCACGCCATACCCCAGGCCTTTATGCGGCACCGCGCGCAGTTGCTCCTTGATTACCTTGATCGACGCACCCTGCTCACTCACCGGCGTGAGGCGCAGTGGATAAGCACTGGTGAACCAGCCGACGGTGCGGGTCAGGTCAATCTCGTCGAACAGGGTTTCGCGGCCGTGGCCTTCGAGTTGAATCAACGCCGACCCATGACCGCTCCAGCGGCACAACACACGGGCCAACGCAGTCAGCAGTAAATCGTTGACTTGGGTGCGATAGGCCGCCGGCGCCTGTTGCAACAGTTGGCGGGTGCGCTCGCTGTCGAGGCGCACGCTGACGGTTTGCGCGTGACGATTCTGCTGCCCGCCCCGAGGCCGATCACACGGCAATTCAGCGCTTGGGCCGGCCAGTTGCGCCTGCCACCAGCTCAATTCTTCCCGTAGGGATTCGCTGCCGGCATAAGCCTGCAACCGTGCGGCCCAGTCCCTGAAGGCACTGGTTTTCGCTGGCAGTTTTACTGACTGCTCTGCGTCCAGTTGACGATAAACCGTTTGCAGATCGTCCAGCAGCACCCGCCACGACACCCCGTCCACCACCAAGTGGTGAATGGCAATGAACAACCGTTGTTGCCCCTCGGGATCGTCGACCAACAGCGCCCGCATCAGTGGCCCTTGCTCAAGGTCGAGGCTGCGCTGCGCTTCGGCGAACAGTGCCGCGCATGTGTCCATCGTCGGCACCTGCACTTGCCACAGCACGGCAGCGTCGGAAACTGCCTGATGCTCGGCCTGCCAATGACCGGCGACTTCGGTGAAGCGCAGGCGCAAGGCATCGTGCTGCTCGATCACCGCCAACAGCGCTTGCTCCAGGCGATGCGGCTCCAGCACCACGGTCGGTTCCAGCAGCAACGCCTGGTTCCAGTGTTGACGCTGCGGGATTTCGGTGTCGAAGAACCAGTGCTGAATGGGTGTCAGACGCGATTCACCCGTGAGCAAACCTTGTTCGGCGGTGACCTGCTCGGTACGAGTCGCCACCGCAGCCAACGTCTGCACTGTCTGGTGCTGGAACAGGTCGCGGGGGCTGAAGTGAATGCCCTGCTGCCGCGCACGGCTCACCACCTGGATCGACAGGATCGAATCGCCGCCCAGTTCGAAGAAGTTGTCGTTGAGGCCGACCTGTTGAACGTTGAGCACTTCACACCAGATGCCGGCCAGGATCATCTCAAGTTCGTTGCTCGGCGCCACGTATTGCTGACGATTCAACTCCGGGTCCGGTGCCGGCAGTGCGCGACGGTCGAGTTTGCCGTTGGCGGTCAGCGGCATGCTGGCCAGCAGGATCAAGTGCGTCGGCACCATGTAATCCGGCAACTGAGATTTGAGGTGCGCCTTCAACGCTTCGCGCAGTGCAGTTTGCTGCGCTTCATCCTGCTCGGCCACGTTTGTAACCAGATAGCCCACCAGTTGCTTGCCGCTCGGCGCATCGAGCGCCAGCACGACCGCTTCACGGATCGATTCATGTTCCAGCAGTCGGGTTTCGATCTCGCCCAGTTCGATGCGAAAACCACGGATCTTCACTTGATGGTCAATGCGGCCGAGGTACTCGACCAGGCCATCGGCGCGCTGACGGACAAGGTCGCCGGTGCGGTACAAGCGTCCGCCGTTCGCGGCAAAAGGATCAGCGACAAAGCGTTCGGCGGTCATCCCCGGACGTTGGTGATAACCCTGCGCCAGACCGGCGCCGCCGACATACAACTCGCCGGTCGCGCCTTGCGGCAGCAACGCCAGATCGGCGTCGAGAATGTACGCCACCCGAGCGCCGATCACGCTGCCAATCGGCACACTGCCCAGCCCTTCTTCCAATTGCTCGGGGGCCAGGCTGGCGAGCGGCATGACCACAGTTTCGGTCGGGCCGTAAGCGTTGAAAAACAGGCTCGGTTTGAACGCCGCGCGAATCCGCTGCAAGTGTTCGCCAGTCAGGGCTTCGCCACCGGTGATGCACATGCGCACCGGCAGGGTTTCGCCCTGGGTCGCCAGCCATTGCGCCAACTGGCTGCCGTAGCTTGGGGTGAAGCCGAGGATGTTGATGTTGTGGCGACGAATCAGCCCGCAGATTTCCTGCGCGTCCCACTGGCCTTGAGCGCGAAGGACCACCTGCGCACCACTCAATAGCGGCACCAGCAGACGCTCGGTCGCGGCATCGAAGTTGATCGAATAGAAGTGCAACTCGCAATCATCGGGGCGCATGCCGAAACGCTCGATCACCGCGCGGCAATGCATGGCGATTTCACCGTGGGACACCACCACGCCTTTCGGTTTTCCGGTGGAGCCCGAGGTGTAAATCAGGTACGCCTGATGCTGCGGCATACTGATAAACGGCAGCTCGCTGGCCGGGTAATTGGCCAGGTCCGCGGCATCGTCTTCCAGGCACCAACGACCGACGCTGGCCGGCAATTCACCGAGTGCCGCGAACATCGCCGCATCGCTGAGCAACAAACCGATGCCGCTGTCTTCGATCATGTAGTGCAGGCGATCCAGCGGGTATTCCGGGTCCAGCGGCACATAGGCGCCGCCCGCCTTGAGGATTGCCAGCAAGCCGATGACCATCTCCAGCGAACGTTCCAACGCCAAGCCGACCCGCACGTGCGGCCCGACACCGCGCTCACGGAGCATCCAGGCCAGACGAT
The DNA here is from genome assembly GCF_056396925.1 of Pseudomonas sp. 05N433. Classification (NCBI taxonomy): domain Bacteria; kingdom Pseudomonadati; phylum Pseudomonadota; class Gammaproteobacteria; order Pseudomonadales; family Pseudomonadaceae; genus Pseudomonas; species Pseudomonas sp. 05N433. The sequence goes on from NZ_JBFTML010000008.1 coordinate 36,445, forward strand.
TGGCGCGGCTGTCGAGCTCGGCGTAGCTCAGGGTTTGCCCGGCGAACGTCAGCGCCGGTGCGCCCATGCGCACCAGCGCCTGCTCAGCGAACAGCTGATGGATGTATTGATCGAGGCGATGCTCACCCGGCTCGATGCCGAGGTTGTCGAGCAGGTTTTGCTGTTCAGTGGCGTCGAGCAATGGCAGCTCACTCAAGCGCTGTTGCGGATCGGCCAGCAACGCGTCCAGCAGATTGCGCCAGTGCCCGGCCATGCGCGCAATGCGCGGCTCGTCGAACAGATCGGTGCTGTAAGTCAGGCAGCAACCGAGGCGATGGTCGAGGTCGGTGACTTCCAGGTTGAGGTCGAACTTGGTCGCTCGCGCATCGTTGGCCAGGTACTCGACGGTCATCCCGGCCAGGGTGCGGCGCTGCTGGAATTCCCAGCGCTGCACGTTGCACATCACCTGGAACAGCGGGTTGTAAGCGGCGCTGCGCGGTGGTTGCAAGGCTTCGACCAAGTGATCGAACGGCAGGTCCTGATGGGACTGGCCTTCGATCACCGTGTGGCGAACCTGCTCGAACAACTCGCCGACGGACATCTGCCCATCGAGCTGGCAACGCAGCACTTGGGTGTTGAGGAATGCGCCGATCAACCCTTCGCTTTCCGGGCGAATGCGGTTGGCCACCGGCGCACCGATGCGCAGGTCGGTCTGGCCGCTGTAGCGGTAAAGCAGCACGGCCAGGGCGGCGGTCATGGTCATGAACAGGGTCAGACCGTTGTCTGCGTTGAAGGCACGAACCCGCGCCGCGAGGTCATCACTGAGGTCGAAGCGGAACAGTTCGCCCTGATGACTTTGCACCGGCGGACGCGGACGATCAGCCGGCAACTCCAGCAGTGGATGTTCGCGGCCCAGTTGCGCGGTCCAGTAATCGAGCTGGCGCTGACGTTCGCCGGATTCCAGCCACTGACGCTGCCACACGCTGTAATCCAGGTACTGCACCGGCAAGGGTTGCAGTGGTGATTCGCGGTCATCGACGAACGCTTCGTAGAGCGCGCTGAGTTCCCGGGCGAAGATGTCCATCGCCCAGCCTTCGGTGACAATGTGGTGCAGGGTCAGCACCAGGTAATGTTCCTGCTCGGCGGTCTTGACCAGGCAGGCGCGCAGCAACGGTCCGGTTTCCAGATCGAAAGGCGTGTGCGCCTCGCTGTCGGCCAGTTGCTGGACACGCTGCTCACGAGTATCAGCCGCCAGCGCGGAGAAATCCTTCCAGTCCATGCGCATACCGGTGTCCGGATGCACCTGTTGCCGGGCCACGCCGTCGACGCTCGGGAATGTCGTGCGCAGGGTTTCGTGACGCATGATCAGCGCTTGCAACGCCGCCTCGAAACGCCCGACATCCAGCACGCCGCGCAACCGCGCCATGCCGCCGACGTTGTAGGCCGGGCTGTCCGGTTCCATCTGCCACAAGAACCACATGCGTTGCTGGGAATAGGACAACGGCACCGGTTGGCGGCGGTCGACCTTCTCGATCGGTGGCTGCTGGTTGGTTCTGCCGCTGACCTGGATCAAGCGAACCTGTTCGGCAAACGCGCCCAGCTCACTGGCCTCGAACAGCGCCCGCAACGGTAACTCGACGTCGCAGGCCTGACGGGTACGGGAGATGATTTGCGTGGCCAGCAGCGAGTGGCCGCCAAGGGCGAAGAAGTCGTCGCGCAGACCGATCTGCGTCTGGCCCAGCACTTCGCGCCAGATGCCGGCGATTTGTTGCTCAAGCGCCGTGACCGGTTCGACGTGCTCGCGGACGTGCCGCTGAGGTTCCGGCAAGGCGCGGCGATCGAGTTTGCCGCTCGGGCTCAAGGGCATTTGGTCCAGACGCATGAGTTGCGCCGGGACCATGTATTCCGGCAACTCGGCGGCCAGCACGGCTTTCAGGCGTGCGGCTTGAGTGTCGAGGTCTTCAGTGGAATCAGCGGCGGTGTAGTAACCGATCAACTGCCCGCCGACCGCCGTTTCGCGCACCAGCACCACCGCTTGGGCGACGCCGGATTGTGCCAACAGCCGCGCTTCGATCTCTTGCGGCTCGACACGAAAGCCACGCAGTTTGACCTGCTGATCGAGACGACCGAGGTATTCGATCACGCCATCGGCGGTCCAGCGCGCACGGTCGCCGGTGCGGTACAGACGCGCGCCCTGCTCGCCCAGTGGATCGACCACGAAACGCTCAGCCGTCAGCCCCGGACGGCCCAGATAGCCTCGAGCCAAACCGATACCGCTGATACATAGCTCACCCGGCACGCCGGCCGGAACCGGGTTGAGGTCACTGTCGAGCACCCGGCACAGCACGTTGCCCAATGGCCGGCCAATCGGCGAGCGCTCGCCATCGGCGATTGTGCAGTGCCAGTGGGTGACGTTGATCGCGGTTTCGGTGGGGCCGTAGCGGTTGTGTAGTTGCACCGCCGGCAGTTGCGTCAGCAGGCGGTTGCGCAGTTCGACGGGCAAGGCTTCGCCGCCGCAGAACACCCGGCGCAGGCTGGTGCATTCGGCGGTCAGCGGTTCGTCGATGAACAGCGAAAGCAGCGGCGGCACAAAGTGCAGCGTGGTCACGCCGTATTGCTGAACCAGTTGTGCGATGCGGTGTGGATCGCGGTGTTCGCCGGGACCGGCGATCAGCAAGCGGCACCCGGTAATCAGCGGCCAGAAACACTCCCACACCGACACGTCAAAACTGATCGGGGCTTTTTGCATCAGCACGTCGGTATCGTTCAGGCGATAAGTGTTCTGCATCCATTGCAGACGTTCAGCGAGCGCTGCGTGCGTGTTGCCGACACCCTTGGGCTGGCCGGTGGAACCCGAGGTATAAATCACGTAGGCCAGGTTGTCGCCGTGCAGGTGCAAACCCGGTGCATGGCTTGGCCAGTTCTCCAGGTGCAGGGCGTCCATGGCAATCAGGCAGACGCCATCAGTGGCCGGCAAGCGGTCGAGCAATTCGGTTTGGGTCAGCAACAACTCGACGCCACTGTCGCGGAGCATGTAGGCCAGGCGCTCGGCCGGGTAATCCGGGTCCAGCGGCACATAAGCGCCGCCGGCCTTGATGATCGCCAGCAAACCGATCAGCAACTGCGGCGAACGTTCGGCGGCGATCGCCACGCACACGTCCGGGCCGACGCCTTTGTCGCGCAGGTAATGCGCCAGGCGGTTGGCCTGAGTATGCAGTTCGGCGAAGTCCAGGCTGCCGCCGTCCCACAGCAACGCGATGCGTTCCGGGGTCTGGCGTACTTGTTCGTTGAGCAGTTCCGGCAACCACTGCTGTGCCGGGTTGCACGGAGCAACGCTCCAGTCATTTTGCTGAGCCTGTTCGGCGGCGGTCAGCAGTTGCAGATCGCCGATCGCTTGTTGCGGACGCTCACAGACGGCTCGCAGCAGGTTGGCGAAATGCTCGGCCAGACGCTCGATGGTCGCCGCGTCAAACAACTCGCTGGCGTAGTCGAACGACAGGCTCAAGCGTCCGTTGCGGTCTTCTTCGCTGTGCAGTTGCAGGTCGAACTTGGCTTCGCGGCTGTGCCACGGCAGCTCTTCGGCGAGCAGCCCCGGCAGACGACGCAGAGCGCCGAGATCCCGTTGCTGATGGTTGAACATGACCTGGAACAAGCCTTGTTCGCGGGCCTGGGGGAAGGCCTCGAGCAGTTGCTCGAACGGCAAGTCCTGATGCGCTTGCGCACCCAAGGCGGCTTGACGGGTTTGCGCCAGCAACTCCACGAATGGCAGACGCGAATCCACTTCCGCACGCAGCACCTGGGTGTTGATGAAGAAGCCGATCAGCCCCTGGGTTTCCAGCCGTGGACGGTTGGCATTCGGCACGCCGATGCGGATGTCGCGCTGGCCGCTGTAGCGATGCAGCAGGCTCTGGAACGCCGCGAGCAACAGCATGAACGGCGTCGACTCATGAGCCTGGGCGGTCTGGCGAATGGCGTTGCTCAGGCTCGCGTCCAACCGCAGGGTGTGGCGGGCGGCGCTGTGGGTGTGTTGTGCCGAACGTGGGTGGTCGGTGGCCAGGCTCAGGGTCGGATGCTCATCACCCAACTGCTCTTTCCAGTAAGCGAGTTGCCGTTCGCCCTCCCCTTGCGCCAGCCACTGGCGCTGCCAACTGCCGTAGTCGGCGTATTGCGTCGGCAAGGCTGGAAGGCTGGCGGTCTGGCCTTGAGAGGCGGCCGTATACAGGCGCGAGAATTCGTCGATCAGCACGTTCAGCGACCAGCCGTCGGCGATGATGTGGTGCATCGTCACCAGCAGTTGATGATCCTCATCATCGAGGCGCACCAGGGTCACCCACAGCAGCGGGCCGTTCTCCAGGTCGAACCGGATGCGGGCTTCGTCCTCGCGGATTTGTTGCGCGCAGGCTTCACGCTCGGCGGCCGGCACATCGCTGATGTCGATCACTTGAAGATTGAATTCAGCGGCAGCATCGACCCGTTGCAGGGCCACACCGTCGCGCTCGAAAAAACGTGTGCGCAGGGATTCGTGACGTTCGATCAGTTGCTGGAAACTGGCGCGCAAGGCGTCTTCGTCCAGTTCGCCGCGCAGGCGCAAGGCGCCGGGAATGTTGTAGGCGCTGCTCTGCGGGTCGAGTTGCCAGGTGATCCACAAACGGTTTTGCGCCAGGGATTGCGGCATGGCTTCGTTGCGCGACAGCTGAGTGATCGCGCCTTGGGCGAGGCCGCCATCCTGTTGTTGCCGGGCGACGGCGGCGGCGAATGCGCCGAGGGTTGGCGCTTCGAACAGCAGACGCAGATTCAGCTCCATCCCCAACGCTTCACGCAGGCGTGCGACCACTTGAGTAGCGGCGATGGAGTTACCGCCGAGCAGGAAGAAGTGATCGTCGGCGTTGACTTGCTTGACCTGCAATTGCTCGCACCAGATCTGGCGGCAGTGCCCCCGGATTGAGCAGCACCACCACGCTCGGCGCTTGCTGATACGCCTCGGCCACCGCTTGGCGAATGCCCTTGATCAGTGCCTCGGGCGACAGGATTTTCTGCACGCTGCGGCTGATTTCCGCGGCAATGCCGATGCCTTCCTGACCCTCGAGATTGACCGCGAACGCGGCCACACGCCCCTTGCGCACCACCTCCACTTCGCGCTCGATGGTCTGCTCGATGTCCTGCGGATAGAGGTTGTGACCACGAACGATCAGCATGTCTTTCAGGCGCCCGGTGATGAACAGTTCACCGTCACGCAAAAAGCCCAGGTCGCCGGTGCGCAGCCAGGTGTGGCCCGCGTGCTGGACGAAGGTCTTGGCCGTGGCTTCAGGGTTGCGCCAGTAGCCATGGGCGATGCTCGGCCCGGCGGCCCAGACTTCACCGACCGCGTTGTCGGCGAATTCTTCGAGCGATACCGAATCGACAATCAGCACCGCGTGATCCGGCTGGCTGATGCCGCAACTCATGACCGGACTGCCGTCGCCCGGTTCGGCGCGGTTTTGCGCCAAGGCCTGATCATCCACGCGCAACGCCGGAATGCCCTGACCGCGCGGAGTGCCGGCAACGAACAGCGTGGCTTCCGCGAGACCGTAAGAGGCCATGAAGCTGTCTGGCGTAAAACCACAGGCCGCGAATTTCTCGGCGAAGCGTTCCAGGGTGTCGAGGCGAATCGGTTCGGAACCGGAATACGCCACGCGCCAGCCGCTCAAATCAAGACGTTCCAGAGCCGATTCGCTGACGCGCTCGCTGCACAGTCGATAGGCGAAGTCCGGCCCGCCGCTGATGGTGCCGCCGTACTCGCTGATCGCTTCCAGCCAGCGCAACGGGCGACCGAGGAAGTACGCCGGCGACATCAACACGCACGGCACACCACTGAAAATCGGCTGCAGCAGGCCACCGATCAGGCCCATGTCGTGGTACAGCGGCAGCCAGCTGACGATCACGTCATCAGGATTGAGGTCAATGCCAAAGCCGTGACGAATCAATCGCTCGTTGGCCACCAGGTTGCCGTGGCTGACTTGCACACCTTTAGGCAAAGCAGTGGAGCCGGAGGTGTATTGCAGGAAAGCGATGTGCTCGCCTTGCAGGTCCGGTGCAACCCAGCGTTCAGCCACGGCGTTGTCGAGGGTGTCGACACATAGCAGCGGCGGCGCCCCGTTGATTTGCAGCAAGGCGTCGCGCAGGTCGGCGCTGGTCAACAGCAGAAGCGGCTCGGCATCGCTGATGATCGACAGCAGGCGTTCCTGATGATGACGACGGGTCGATTCCGGCGGATAGGCCGGCACCGCGATCACCCCGGCGTACAGGCAACCAAAGAACGCCGCGACGTAATCCGGGCCGCTGGGAAACAACAGCACCGCGCGATCGCCGAACGACGCCTGGGCCTGCAACGCGCCGGCAATGGTTCGCGCCCGTTGGTCCAGCTCACGATAACTGAGCACCACAGCCTGATCCAGGGTTTCGGCGAGAAAACGCAAGGCCACCCGGTCCGGCGTCAAGGCCGCGCGGCGCTGGAGGGCTTGGACCAGTGTGCTGGGGAGTTCGAACGCGTCGGTCATGAGGTTTCCTGCCTGAATTCGGCTTGCAAGTGGAATCGGTTTTCATATTTCACGCCCGTTCACGGGCATGCAGGACGCGGTCTTCGCCGACCGCGCAAGGCTTGGGAATGCTGTTTTGGCCGGGGTTTGCGCCCGCAGCCATTCACCAATGAGAACGGATGAGGTCTTGGAATAATTAGTCGCCGGGCTTGAGCGCCGGCAGGCTTGTGGCCGGTGGGTGAGTCAGCGTGTCGCCGTTCTCGGTCCGCACCGCAACGGAGCATTAATTCTCTTTCTCATTTGACAATCATTATCATTCAACATAATTTGTCGCTCGATATGTAGGACGGCTCCGACCCCCTTGTCGTCCCACGACCCTATTTGCAGCAAGGTGATTTCCAATGACGGAACAAGTATCCACAAGCAGGTGCGATTCACCGCTACTTCAGGCCTTCGTCGACAACCGACTGATTCTGGTCAAGATTGCCGCCCGCATTACCGGCTGCCGATCCCGCGCCGAAGACGTGGTGCAGGATGCGTTCTTCCGGTTGCAATCGGCGCCGCAGATCACCTCGTCAATCAAGGCGCAGCTCAGTTACCTGTTCCAGATCGTGCGCAACCTGGCGATCGATCACTACCGCAAGCAGGCGCTGGAGCAGAAGTATTCGGGCCCGGAAGAAGAAGGCCTGAACGTGGTGATCCAGGGCGCTTCGCCGGAAACCTCGCACATGAATTTCTCGACCCTGGAAAACATTGCCGATGCACTGACGGAGTTGCCCAGCCGCACCCGTTACGCCTTCGAGATGTACCGCCTGCATGGCGTGCCGCAAAAAGACATCGCCAAGGAACTGGGCGTCTCGCCGACCCTGGTGAACTTCATGATTCGTGATGCGCTGGTGCATTGCCGCAAGGTGTCGGGCAATCGTGCCGATACCTTCGCCCGTCGTTAAACGCTTCGCGGGCAAACCTCGCTCCACAGGGAATATTGCCTGTCACTGTAGGAGCGAGCGGTGCGGCGATCCGACTTGCCCGCGAAGACTGACTCAAGCCAACGAACACCGATCAAAAAACCGCTCACGCCCCAGCACCATCAGCGCCGCGCGCTTGTGCGGGAAGTCGAACTCTTTCTCGCAGTGAAAACACTGATTATGCAGATGCCCGATCATCTTCGCGTTGTCGGCGCGAGGTTCGGCGACCACCCGTTGAGTGCGCGGATCATCGAGAAACAGGTAGTGCACCAGCGCCGATAACCAACTCGCCACCTTGTGCGGGCCACGGTGATCTTCCTCACCCACCAGCATGTGAATGCCACGGTCGTAATCGCCGGCGTCATAGAACGGCGCAATGCGATCTTCCTTGGCCCAGTAGGCTTCAAAGTAGGCAAACGGCTGATCATCGAAGCAACCGATCAGGGTCAAGGTGTGCGGGTCGGCTTCGAGTTTGCCGAGGTATTCCCGATGCTTCTCGAGGCTGCCCTCCTCCTGCCAGAAACTCGCGACCCGCGGGCTGTTCTGCCAGCGGTTGAAACGCGCCAAATCCTGCTCGATTTCTAGTGTACGCAGGGAAACCCATGCACCGAGCCGCGCATCAAAGCGCCGATAGACCTCACCACGGGGTTTCACCGCACGCAGGGGGTGGCGCTTGCCGTCACTGATGACCATCTGCTGTGGATAGCTACCGGTCAACGACTCACCCAGCCAAGGCTGAGGCAATTGCCAGAACAGTGTGCGTTCACAGCGATATTGACCTTTGACATCGGTCGCGATCAGCAACCCGCTGAGCAAGGCTTCAGTGGGCACTTGATCGAGGTGCCAGGTCAGACGCTGACACTGCGCATCACGGGCAAACAGCCAATAACAGGCCGCCCAGAATGCTTGACCGTCAGGACGGCCAAAGCGCTCCTCCAGCCGCAGATGCACCTCGGGCTCGCGGATCAGCCGCAGTTCGATCAGCGGCTGCCCTTCCAGACTGAGGCTCAGGCGACTTGCGGTTTCATCGGCTACAAGACGGTTGCCTGACGGCAAGGCCAGGGCGGTCAGGTCATTCAGATTGGACATGGGTCGGGCTCACGGTAATCGTCGACAGTTAACTGAGGTGACGTGAGCCGGGCATGGAAATTTAACGAAAAACACCGCAAACCTTAATCAGCATTCGCGGTGGCATGCACAGCCTGGATCAGTTCCAGTCCATTGACGTTACGCAGGTGCTAGATCGACCTGACCCAGATTTCGCGGAAGGCATAGTCATTGCCGTTTCCGGTGGCGACATGGTTAACGATCTGCAACTCCATCTGTGATGCACTCGCGGTAAACGTGCCTTTGAGCGGAGCCCAGGCCATTGACGAAATTTCCGTCGCGGGGGCAATGACTTGCGCTCCGCTGTTGAGTGACAGCACCGGAACCGAATAGCTGTTGTTCCACCTGCGCACGGTCACCCCGAACTCATAGGACCGACCCACTTCCAGCCCCTGAAAGGTCTTTTTCAACACCGTGCCGGCAGAGTTGTTGGTGTAGGTGTTGTCGAATAATACGTAGATATCTCCATCTTTGGTGATGGTGAGATCCCGTGGATCAGTCGCAGCGTCGCCCCTCATCCAACCATTCCAGTTATTGGTACCGTCTGTTGCCGAGAAGGTCGTTGTATCGTCGAAAGGCGCCTGGACCTCAAGACACAATGTAGGGAACAGCACCGGGCCAGCACAACTGCCTCCATCCAGCGCCGCCTGAAAAACAAACGCGAGATGGCTCCCGTCTTTCAGATTCTGCAAAGACGCCCAGGCAATATTGCGACGCCAGCCCTCCTGGAACTCTTGTTGCGTGACGGGCTCGGCGTCGGCCACTCGCAGCATCAATGGCGAGCCGTCGGCTTGTTGACCGCAGACATGCAGCGTTGTCTTTTGATTAACCACCATGAATGGCCAACGCGCCACCTCGACCGTGACACCGGCCGAATCATCAGGTTTTTTCAGAACGAGTACATCGTTGACGGCTTGTGGCACCACAGGAGCGGGCACACAGGAGAGAGAAACCAACGCGGGGTTTGTCATGACAGAAATCCTTTCTGAATGAGCGCCAACCCCTCCATGGGGTCGGACACAGGAAAGGAGCTAAGACCACGTGAGGGGAAGCGTCTACTGTCAATTCGACCATTCGAACAGCAAAACATAAATACCAGATGAATGGTCGTCCGCCCCCCCTGCCCCCGGAAACTCTATCTGTCAGTGCTTGCCCACCGGCACCAGGGCAATTTTGTAGGGATCGAAAATCTTCAGCATCTGGCCGTTGTTTCGCAGGCCTTGCAGCAACTTGCCGAATGCTTCCCCCGTAATCGGCGCCTCTGGACGAATCAGCGCGTAATGGTGATAGACCTGATCGATGCGTTGCGACACCAGCAACTGCTCGCCGACTTTTTCGTTGCGCAGCAGGTAATCGCTCAGATAAGAGCGTGTCACCAGGGCAATGTCCGCTCGCCCGCGCAGCACCATCAGCAGGTTGCTGTCGTGGGAATAGGTCAACGTGGCCTTGTAAGTGTCGGCCAGATACTTGGGATCGGCATTGAAATTGGCAAACTCGTAGTGATAGCCGCTGTACAGCGCCAGCCGCTTGCCCGTCAGGTCCTTGAAGTAACTCTCATCGCGACCGGGTTGCTTCTGCGCGACAAAGATTTCTGCATCTTCCAGGTCCATGTCAACGAGGGTATGCGGGATGTCCTTCCAGCCCCAGTCCGGGTTCTCGAAAATCGCCATATCGACCCGGCCTTCCTTGAAGTCATTGAAACGCCGGGGAATCGAGGTGGGCACCAGCACAAACTGATAATCGGTTTGCAGCTGATTCAACGCTTCCACCAGTTGCGGCAGCAGACCGGTGTCGGCACCGGACTCCGGGCGCACGGTATAGGGGGGAAAATGGGCGGCCCCGACCCGCACCTGTTGCGCGGCCTGAGATGGCAACACCCAGCACACTACAAGCGCCGCCAGCAAAAGCCGCGACGCAATTCGAATTGGCGAAGACATCAAAACAGCACACTCCCCAAAAAAATTTTCATCAATGCATACAAACTAGGCGGTTTCGTCAACTTAGCCAGTTTCTTGCCGAGATAGACGGCTCTTACCGTTCTTCAAGCACCAAAATCAGCGCTTCATCGGCCAATTGATCGAGGTTCATACTGCCATCGGCGCGAAACCAGGTGGTGGTCCAGGAGAGCGCGCCCGTCAGGAAGCGGCGGGTGATGAACACGTCGCCCCGGATAAAACCGGCGTCCTTGGCTTCTCCCAGCACCTGCAGCCAGATGGCTTCATAAATATCGCGCAGCGCCAGAACCTGCGCCTGGCCTTCCTCAGACAGCGAACGCCACTCATACACCAGCACCGCCATGGCCTCGCCACTGCCGCCCATGATCGACTGCAATTCGCAGCGAATCAGCGCCAGCACCCGCTCACGCACATTGCCGGCCTCGGCCAGCGCTGCACGCATCAACGCGGTGTTGTAGCGAATGGTCTCCTCCATCACTGCCCGCAGAATCTCGTCCTTGCTTTTGAAGTGATGAAAAATGCTGCCTGACTGAATGCCCACCGCACTGGCCAGGTCACGCACGGTGGTGCGTTCATAACCTTTGTTGCGAAACAGGTGAGCGGCCACTTGCAGCAGTTTGCCGCGGGCGCTGTCGGGGTCGGTCAATTGGCCGCTGTCGACCAATTCGCGCATCACCCTCAGGGCTTTTTGCTCGTCCACCCGTTCTCTCCTACAGTCGATCAATCAAATGCGCCGCTGCCCGTTAAAACAGCAGGGTTGCGCGGGCAATTTAAGCTGGCGGGGGCGACCAAGCAAGCGCTCGGGAAGAAGATAATCAAGGCGTTTACAAACCAAGCGCTTGCTTGGTAGTCTCGAAGCACTTCTGTCGCAGGTGGCTATGGAGTTGACTGTGCCTAAAACAATTCGCATCGGTTGTGCCAGTGCATTCTGGGGCGACACCTCGACCGCCGCCGCACAGTTGGTGGAGGGCGGGCGACTGGACTATCTGGTGTTCGATTATCTGGCCGAAATAACAATGTCGATCATGGCCGGGGCGCGGATGAAAGACCCCGCCACCGGCTACGCCAGCGACTTCATCGAAGTCCTCAGCCCCCTCCTCGAGCAGCTCGCGAAACAACAGATCCGGGTGATCAGCAATGCCGGCGGGGTTAATCCACAGGCCTGCGCCGTTGCCCTGCAAACGGCCTGCGACAAGGCCGGGGTGGCGCTGAAAATCGCCGTGCTGTCGGGTGACGACCTGCAACCGCAGTTCAAACACCTGAGCAGTCTTGGTATCCATGAGATGTTCAGTGGCGCGCCCCTGCCGCCGATGTGCGTGTCGACCAACGCCTACCTCGGCGCACCGGGCATCGTCGAAGCCCTGCGCCTGGGCGCCGACGTTGTGATCACCGGGCGCGTGGTCGACAGTGCCGTGGTCAGCGCCGCGCTGGTGCATGAATTCGGCTGGTCGTGGCACGACTACGACAAACTCGCCCAAGCCGCATTGGCCGGGCATCTGATCGAATGTGGCGCCCAGTGCACCGGCGGCAATTTCACCGATTGGCACGACGTACCCGACTACGAACACATCGGTTTTCCGATCGTCGAAGTCGGCGCCGACAGCCAGTTCATCGTCAGCAAACCCGACGGCTCCGGCGGCCTGGTCACGCCCCTGACGGTGGGCGAGCAGATGCTCTATGAAATCGGTGATCCGCAGGCGTATCTGCTGCCCGATGTGGTGTGCGATTTCAGTCAGGTCAAACTCGTGCAACAAGGCAAAAACGCGGTTCAGGTGCATGGCGCGAAAGGCTTGCCACCGACCGCTCAGTACAAGGTCAGCGCAACGTACCCGGACGGTTTCCGCTGCACCGCCAGTTGCCTGATCGCCGGGATCGATGCCGTGGCCAAGGCCCGAAGGGTCAGCCAGGCGATCATCAACAAGACCTCGGAAATGTTTAACCAGCGCGGCTGGGCGCCCTACAGCGAGGTGAACATCGAACTGCTGGGCAGCGAAGCCACTTACGGCCCCCACGGCCAGCGCCAGGACAGCCGCGAAGTGGTGATCAAACTCGCCGTGCGCCATCCGAGCAAGCAGGCCTTGATTCTGTTCTCCCGGGAAATCGCTCAGGCTGCCACCGGTATGGCGCCTGGGCTGACGGGAATCGTCGGCGGGCGGCCGACGGTGTATCCGTTGATCCGGCTGTTTTCGTTCCTGATCGACAAAACCGCCTGCACCCTGGAGATCGACCTTGCCGGTGAGCGCCATCCGTGTGCCCTGCCCGCCCTCGATGCGCTCGACCCAGCTGACTTGCCGCTGCCGTTCGACCCACCCAAAGCCACAGAGCGTGCCGACGCCAGCGTGGCCTTGATCAAACTCGCCGTGGCGCGCTCCGGCGACAAGGGTAACCATAGCAACATCGGCGTCATGGCCCGCCACCCCGACTACCTGCCGTGGATCGCCGAAGCACTGACACCCGAGGTGATGGTCGACTGGATGAGTCATGTCCTCGACCCGATTCACGGACGCGTCGAACGCTGGTATTTACCCGGCACTCAGAGCTTTAATTTTCTTCTGGAAAACGCACTCGGCGGCGGTGGCGTGGCCAGCCTGCGGATCGATCCGCAGGGCAAGGCGTTCGCCCAACAACTGTTGGAAATCCAGATTCCGGTGCCCCAGCGCATCGCCGATCAGTTCAATTAGAGGACTGTCGCCATGGCCTATGACTCGATTTTCAAACCCGACCTGTTCGCCGGCCAAACCATCATCGTCACCGGAGGCGGTAGCGGCATCGGTCGTTGCACCGCCCATGAGCTCGCGGCCCTCGGTGCGCACGTGCTGCTGGTGGGGCGCAATGCCGAAAAACTGAAAAAGGTCACTGCCGAAATCACCGAAGACGGTGGTAAAGCCGATTGGCAGGTCTGCGATATCCGCAATGAAGACGCCGTTACGCAGCTGGTCAGCGAGCTGATCCGCAAACACGGCCCAATCCACGGGCTGGTCAACAATGCCGGCGGGCAGTACCCCTCGCCGCTGGCGTCGATCAATCAGAAAGGTTTCGAAACCATCCTGCGCACCAATCTGGTGGGCGGTTTTCTGATGGCTCGCGAGGTGTTCAATCAGTCCATGAGCAAGCACGGCGGCGCCATCGTCAACATGCTCGCCGACATGTGGGGCGGCATGCCCGGCATGGGCCATTCGGGCGCGGCGCGCTCGGGCATGGACAACTTCACCAAGACCGCCGCGTTCGAATGGGGCCACGCCGGCGTGCGGGTCAACGCCGTCGCGCCGGGCTGGGTCGCGTCCAGCGGCATGGACACTTACGAAGGCGCGTTCCGGGCGGTAATTCCGACGCTGTGCGAACACGTGCCGCTCAAGCGCATCGGCACCGAATCGGAAATCAGCGCGGCGATTGTGTTCCTGCTCAGCCCGGCAGCGGCGTTTGTCAGCGGCAGCACGTTGCGCATCGATGGTGCCGCCAGCCTCGGCGGGCGGGCCTGGCCAATGCACAAGGCGCAGAACAGTCACTCGTACAACGGCTTTCACCGCGCCTATTTACCTGAAGTACTCAGGCCGGACGCCTCCAAACCAGACGAACCGAAGGACAAGGAATAACCATGCCGGTCATCCAGTCCCAGATAGACCCGTTCAGCGAACCGTTCGCCCGCAATCGTGCGGCCATGCTGGCCGGCATCGAGCAGGTCCGCCAGCTCGAACAGAACCTGTTGAATAAAGCCGCAGAAGCCAAACCGAGGTACGACAAGCGCGGGCAATTGCTGCCCCGGGAGCGGCTGAACCTGCTGCTTGATCCCGGCGCGCCATTCCTCGAGCTGGCGAGCCTGGCCGGCTACAAGCTGCACGACGACAAGGACGGCAGCGCGGCCGGCGGCGGTTTGATCGCCGGGATCGGTTACGTATCCGGCGTGCGGGTGCTGGTGGTGGCGAACAACAGCGCAATCAAGGGCGGCACCATTTCCCCCAGCGGCCTGAAAAAGTCCCTGCGTCTGCAGCAGATCGCCATGGAAAACAAACTGCCGGTGATCACCCTCGCCGAGAGCGGTGGCGCCAACCTCAATTATGCGGCAGAGATTTTCGTCGAAGGCGCGCGCAGCTTTGCCAATCAGGCGCGGATGTCGGCGATGGGCTTGCCGCAGATCACCGTGGTCCACGGCTCGGCCACGGCGGGCGGTGCTTACCAGCCAGGGTTGTCGGATTACGTGGTGGTGGTGCGCGGCAAGGCCAAGCTGTTTCTCGCCGGCCCCCCGCTGCTCAAGGCAGCCACCGGTGAAGTCGCCACCGACGAAGAACTGGGCGGTGCCGAGATGCATGCACAAACCGCCGGCACCGCCGAATACCTGGCCGAGAACGATGCCGATGGCGTGCGCCAGGTGCGCGAGATTGTCAGTCTGTTGCCGTGGAACGATCAGTTGCCGTGGTTACCGGAACGTCGGTGGGAAGAACCGCTCTACCCCATCGACGAACTGCTGGGGCTGATCCCGGATGACCCGAAAAAACCTTACGACGTGCGTGAAATCATCGCGCGGGTTGCCGACGCTTCGAACTTCCTCGAATTCAAAAGCGAGTTCGATCAGCAGACGGTATGCGGGCATTTGCAGATCCAGGGTCGAGCCTGCGGTTTCATCGGCAACAACGGCCCGATCACCCCCAAAGGCGCGAGCAAGGCCGCGCAGTTCATTCAACTCTGCGACCAGAGCCAGACGCCGCTGCTGTTTTTCCACAACACCACCGGCTTCATGGTCGGCACCGAGTCGGAACAGCAAGGCGTGATCAAGCACGGCGCGAAAATGATTCAAGCGGTGGCCAATGCCCGGGTGCCTAAACTGACAATCGTCGTCGGCGGTTCCTACGGTGCCGGCAATTACGCGATGTGCGGCCGCGGTCTCGACCCGCGCTTCATCTTCGCCTGGCCCAACAGCCGCACCGCGGTGATGGGCGGCGCCCAGGCCGGCAAAGTGCTGCGGATCGTCACCGAAGCCAAACAACTCAAGGACGGATTGGTGCCCGACCCAAAAATGCTCGACATGCTGGAACAGGTCACCGCGCAGAAACTCGACAGCCAGTCCACCGCGCTATATGGCAGCGCCAACCTGTGGGATGACGGGCTGATCGATCCACGGGATACCCGCACGTTGCTTGGATACTTGCTGGACATCTGCCATGAGGCCGAGGTTCGGGCGCTGCAACCCAACAGCTTTGGTGTCGCCCGCTTCTAAGGGCGATCAGGAGAACAATAAAAATGATCTTCACCCAGGAACACGAAGCACTGCGCCGCACCGTCCGCCAATTCGTCGATCATGAAATCAATCCCCACGTCGAGGAATGGGAAAAGGCCGGGCGCTTTCCGATCCATGAGATCTTCCGCAAGGCTGGCGACCTCGGTCTGTTGGGAATCTCCAAACCGGAAAAATTCGGCGGCATGGGCCTCGACTACAGCTATTCGATTGTGGCGGCCGAAGAGTTCGGCACCATTCATTGCGGCGGCATTCCGATGTCCATCGGCGTGCAGACCGACATGTGCACCCCGGCCCTGGCGCGTTTCGGCTCCGATGAACTGCGCGAAGAATTCCTGCGGCCGGCGATCACCGGCGAGCAGGTCGGCTGCATCGGTGTTTCCGAAGTCGGCGCCGGTTCCGACGTCGCCGGGCTGAAAACCACCGCCCGCAAGGACGGCGACGACTACGTGATCAACGGCAGCAAGATGTGGATCACCAACTCGCCGAGCGCCGATTTCATCTGCCTGCTGGCCAACACCTCGGACGACAAACCGCACATCAACAAGTCGCTGATCATGGTGCCGATGAACAGCCCCGGGATCAGCCTCAGCTCGCACCTGGACAAGCTCGGCATGCGCAGCTCGGAAACCGCCCAGGTGTTTTTCGATAACGTGCGCGTGCCGCAACGCAACCGCATCGGCCACGAAGGCGCGGGGTTCATGATGCAGATGCTGCAATTCCAGGAAGAACGGCTGTTCGGCGCGGCGAACATGATCAAAGGCCTGGAGTACTGCGTCGACAGCACCATCGAGTACTGCAAGGAGCGCAAAACCTTCGGCAACGCGCTGATCGACAACCAGGTCATCCACTTTCGCCTGGCCGAACTGCAAACCGAAATCGAATGCCTGCGGGCACTGGTCTACCAGGCCACCGAGCAATACATCAAAGGCCAGGACGTCACCCGCCTGGCATCGATGGCCAAACTCAAGGCCGGGCGACTGGGCCGGGAAGTCAGCGACAGTTGCCTGCAATACTGGGGCGGCATGGGCTTCATGTGGGACAACCCGGTGGCCAGGGCTTACCGCGATGTGCGGCTGGTATCGATTGGCGGCGGTGCCGACGAAATCATGCTGGGGATCATCTGCAAACTCATGGGCATCCTGCCGGGGAAAAACAAATGAGCACCCTCCCCACCTGTCAAACCCTGTTGCTCGGCCTGCATGACAGCGTGCTGCACATCACCCTCAATCGTCCCGAAAGCCGTAATGCCATGAGCTTGCAGATGGTCGCCGAACTACGTGCGGTGCTGGCGGCGGTTCGCGATGATCGGCAGATTCGTGCGCTAGTGATCGGCGGTGCCGGCGGGCATTTTTGTGCCGGTGCCGACATCAAGGACATGGCCAACGCCCGCGCTCAAGGCCAGCCCGCCTACCGCGATTTGAACCGTGCGTTCGGTGCGCTACTGCAAGAGGTGCAACACGCGCCGCAAGTGGTGATTACGGTACTGCAAGGTGCGGTGCTTGGCGGCGGCTTCGGCCTGACCTGCGTCAGCGACATCGCGATGGCCGATCATCAGGCGCAATTCGGACTGCCGGAAACCAGCCTCGGCCTGTTGCCGGCGCAGATCGCGCCTTACGTGGTGCAACGCATCGGCCTGACCCAGGCCCGCCGACTGGCCCTGACCGCCGCACGCTTCGATGGCACCCAGGCGCGGCGCATGGGGCTGGTGCATTTTGTCGAACATGACCCACAAGCCTTGGCCGAACGCCTCGATGAGGTGCTGGCCCATGTGTTGTGTTGCGCACCGGGGGCGAACGCGGCGACCAAAAAGCTGTTGCTGGCGAGTGCCGGACAACCCTCGGATGATCTGCTGGATCAGGCAGCCGAGTGGTTCAGCGAAGCAGTGACCGGGGCTGAAGGGATCGAGGGGACGATGGCTTTTGTGCAGAAGCGCAAACCAGGGTGGTCCGTTTAAGAGCTTCGCGAGCAAGCCCTTACATTCACCGCAAAAAACCAAGGGAATAACCGATGCCCGCCCTCAAAAAAATCCTGATCGCCAACCGCGGTGAAATCGCCTGCCGTATCCAGCGCACCGCGCAAGAGCTGGGCTACCGCACCGTCGCCGTATTCAGCGACGCCGACGCCAATGCGCTGCATGTGCAGATGGCCGACGAAGCCGTGAACATCGGCCCGGCCCCGGTGCAGCAGTCTTATCTGAACATCCCGGCCATCATCGATGCTGCCCGGCGCACCGGTGCCGATGCAATCCATCCCGGTTACGGCTTCCTCTCGGAAAACTCAGGCTTCGCCCTCGCCTGCCAGCAGGCCGGCATCATCTTCATCGGTCCGAGCCCCGAAGCCATCGAGCTGATGGGCAGTAAACGGCGGTCGAAACTGGCCATGATCAAAGCCGGCGTGCCTTGCATCAAAGGCTATCAGGGCAGCGAACAGGACGACGCTACCCTGCGCCGCGAAGCCGAACGCATCGGCTATCCGCTGATGATCAAGGCCAGTGCCGGCGGTGGCGGTCGCGGCATGCGCCTGGTGCACAGCGCCGCCGAATTGCCGGAACAGCTCCGTAGCGCACGCTCCGAAGCGCTGCACGGGTTTGGCAGCGACGAATTGATCCTCGAACAAGCCTTGATCGATCCGCGTCATGTCGAAGTTCAGGTGTTCGGCGACCAGCATGGCAACCTGATCCACCTCGGCGAGCGCGACTGTTCGATCCAGCGCCGCCACCAGAAAATCATCGAAGAAGCACCCTGCCCGGCGATGACCACTGAGTTGCGCCAGGCCATGGGCGAGGCGGCACTCAAGGCGGGGCGCGCGGTGAATTATGTGGGGGCGGGTACCGTGGAATTCCTGCTGGATGCTCACGGCCGGTTTTACTTCCTGGAGATGAACACCCGGTTGCAAGTGGAACACCCGGTGACTGAACTGATCACCGGCCTCGATCTGGTGGCTTGGCAATTACACATCGCCGAAGGGCAACCGCTGCCGCTACGACAGGAACAGGTGCAGCTCAACGGGCATGCCATGGAAGTGCGCCTGTACGCCGAAGATCCGGCCCAGGGATTTCTGCCGCAAACCGGTCGAATCGTGGCCTGGGAGCCAGCGATCCAGGGCAGCGTACGGATCGACCATGGCCTGATCGAAGGCCAGTCTGTCAGCCCGTTCTATGACCCGCTGCTGGGCAAGCTCATCGCCCACGGTGCCACCCGTGAAGAAGCCCGACGCAAGTTGCTGCGGGCGATACAGGACAGTGTGCTGCTGGGCGTGCAGAGCAATCAGCGCTTGCTCGCCAATCTGCTGGAACACCCCCAGTTCATCAGTGGTGAGTTCAGCACCGGGTTCATCCCCATGCACTTCGCCGACCATCCCTGCCTGCACCCTCATGCGCCGAGCGCCGACGAGCTGGCCATCGCCGCGGTGCTTTTTTATCAAGCATCAGCGCAGGCTCACCCCACCCCGCTGGCCGGTTGGCGCAACAATGCCAGCGTGCCTCTGTACTATCGAATCGGCCTGGAGGATCAGGCCTGGCCGGTCGAACTGCACGCTGAACCTGGCAAGCCCTACCGTGTTCAGGTTGGCGCCCGGCCCCTCGAACTGAAGGTCATCCAGTGCGACGGACGCTGGGCCACCCTGCAAATCGACGGCATCCGCCAACGCCATGCCTACCGCCTCGAAGCCGGGCAACTCTGGTTGTTCACGCGCCCCGGCAGCCTGCGACTGGTCGATCGGACCCGGGCGCTGGTCAGCGGCCAGGCCAGTGTCAGCTCCGGCACGCTCAAGGCGCCGATGGACGGGGCGATCGTCGACGTATTGGTCAGTGAGGGGAGCTCGGTCAGCAAAGGACAGCTGCTGGTGGTGCTTGAAGCGATGAAAATGGAGCATCCACTCAAATCGGGTATCGACGGCGTGCTCAAGCGCTTGCAGGTCAGGGTCGGCGACCAGGTAAAAAATCGTCAGATTCTGTTGGAGGTCGAATAAGCCGCTAGGCGGATCCGCCGGGTTTGGCTACGCTCAAGCCCTATCAGGATGCGGATACCAGGAAACCTGCAATGCCTCACTGGCTGGTCATTGATCTGGAAGCCACCACCGATGAGGGCGGCTGGCCAGTAACAGAAATGGAAATCATCGAAATCGGCGCCACCCTCGTGGACCGCAAAGGCCGGGAACTGGATCACTTCCAGTGCTTCGTGCGCCCGTTGCGTCGGCCCCTGTTGACCCCGTTTTGCCGCGAATTGACCCACATCACCCAGGCCAATGTCGATGCTGCCCAGCCCCTGAGCGACGTCTGGGTTTCGTTCGAACACTGGCTCGACCAACATCTCTCGAATCTGGAAGGCTGGGCCAGTTGGGGTGACTACGACCGCAAACAGCTGCTTCAGGAATGGCAGCGGCTGCAACTCGACAGCGCCCTGAACCGGGTGCCGCACATGAATCTCAAGCAACGTTTCGCCAAGGCCTGTCGACTGGAGCGCCCGCTGGGGCTTAATGGCGCCCTGCAACTGGCGGGCCTGCAGTTCAACGGTCAGCAGCATCGGGCGCTGGAGGATGCGCGCAATACCGCGCGCCTGTTGCCGCTGATTTTCCCCGCCAATCCTTGAGTGCAGGAGGTGACGCCTATCAACACCTTGTGCATACTGGCCGGCCCTTTTTAGCCCTTTTCGAGGAATCGCCCATGTTTAAAGTCAACGAGTACTTCGACGGCACCGTCAAGTCGATCGCCTTTGGCACCGCTGAAGGTCCGGCGACCATCGGCGTCATGGCACCGGGCGAATACGAATTCGGCACCAGCCAGCGTGAAATCATGCACGTGGTGTCCGGCGCCCTGACCGTCAAACTGCCTGACAGCAGCGACTGGCAAACCTTCGCCGCCGGCAGCCAGTTCAACGTGCCCGCCAACAGCAAGTTCCAGCTGAAAGTGGCCGTCGACACCGCTTACCTGTGCGAATACCGCGGCTAACCCCCTAGGGTTTCACAGCGAAAAAAAATGCCCGTGTTCTTGGACACGGGCATTTTTTTTATCAGGGCTGCTATTCGAGGATCGTCACCGGCATGCCGACTTCGAGCCGACCGTTACCGTCATTGACCAGGTTCTGCCCGAACATCGCGCCGTCCTCTTGAGCCCGATATTGCTGCAAGGTCGCCAGAGGTTCGCGGTCGTCGCTACGTTCGCCGGTCTGCGGGTCGATGGTGGTCAGAATGCAACGTGAGCAGGACTTGACCACGCGGAACTCGACATCGCCAATGCGGATGCGCTTCCAGCCATCTTCGGCGAACGCCTCGCTGCCCTCGATCACCAGATTGGGCCGAAAGCGCAGCATCTCCAGCGGTCGCCCGACCCGTTGCGACAAGTCTTCCAGCGACGCCTGGCCAATCAGCAACAACGGAAAACCGTCGGCAAAAGCCACCTGATCGTCGTCCTTGCCGTAGCCGGCCTGGGTGGTCCGCGCACGATCGAGCGGCACATGCACCAGACGCGTCGGCTTGCCGATGAACTCACTGACCCAGGCAGCCGCAGCAATGCCGGCATCGGGCACGCGCAAGGTGTCGCGCCAGATGGTCACGCCACGCAGCTCTGCATCGCTGGCGGGCAAGGCGATATCGATCGGTGAATGGCCTTGGGCACTGAGGGTCAAGCCACCGCTTGCGTTCCACAACGCCGACAGCTGACTCATTTTCGCCTCCGCGCGCTGAGTCAGAAAACGCCCGCTGGCCTCGTCGACCAGCATCCAGCGCCGGTCGCCGTCCAGCCCCAGTTTGTCCAGGCTGACCTGATTCAAGGTCTCGCCCTTGCCGGATTTCAACGGAAAACGATAAAGCGCGCTCAGATGCATGGCCACAGCTCCCTGGTGGGCAAAAACGCCACCCTATACGAGCTTGATCGCCGAATCAAAGACCCTGTGGCGAGGGGGCTTGCCCCCGTTGGGCTGCACAGCAGCCCCAAACCCTGCCACCGCGCTTTTCCAGATTGTTATCAGGCCGGCACTTCGTCGAGCATCAGGCGCTGACGCACCACGTCGACGAGTTTGTCGGGCTGGAATTTGGAGAGGAAGTTGTCGCAGCCGACCTTCTTGACCATCGAGTCATTGAAGCTACCCGACAGCGAGGTGTGCAGGACCACATAAAGGCCGCGCAAACGGGGGTCGTTGCGTATCTCGGTGGTCAGGCGATAGCCGTCCATCTCCGGCATTTCCGCATCGGTAAAGATCATCAACAGCTTGTCAGTCATGTTCACACCGGTATCAGCCCAAGCCTTGAGCATGTTCAGCGCCTTCAAGCCATCACTGGCGATATGCATTTTCACGCCCAACTGACCCAAGGTGTCGCGCAATTGCGACAGAGCCACGTTCGAGTCATCCACCAGCAGCACTTCACGGCCACGGGCGCGCTCCAGAACCGGATCGTCGAGTTTGTCGCGAGAGACCTTGGCGTTGTACGGCACGATTTCGGCCAGGACTTTTTCGACGTCGATGATTTCCACCAGCTGATCGTCGACCTTGCTGATGGCGGTCAGGTAATGCTGGCGACCGGCGCTGGTCGGCGGCGGCAGAATGGCTTCCCAGTTCATATTGACGATGCGGTCCACGCCACCGACCAGAAATGCCTGCACCGAGCGGTTGTACTCGGTGACGATAATCGTACTGGTGGGGCTTGGCACCAGCGGACGCATGCCGATGGCCTGGGACAGGTCGATCACCGGCAGCGTCTGGCCACGCAGGTTGACCACGCCACAAACAAAGGGGTGACGCTGCGGCATCAGGGTCAGCTTCGGCAGCTGCAGCACTTCCTGGACCTTGAAGACGTTGATCGCGAACAATTGCCGTCCGGCCAGCCGGAACATGAGAATTTCCAGGCGATTCTCACCCACCAGTTGCGTGCGTTGGTCTACCGTGTCGAGAATGCCGGCCATTAATGACTCCTGGGCTTGTTCTGATGAATTCACTAAAGAGAGTTATCGGCAGTTTTTGCCGAATCTTGACCCCCGGACAAAATGCCATGCCCAAGCATTGATGTCACATTAACATCATGCTTTACTGACCCCGTGAATTCATCTGCTTCATCCCTTGCGGCGCGACCTCGGTTTGCACGTTAGGTTCCCCTGTGTAAGGGATTCCCCTAGGCACAATCAGGCCCAACCTGATATTCGCAATATCCAATAGCCATTAATGTGACGCCATTCTCATTGCATGAACGGAGTCAGGCTTTTGTGTGCGATCGCAGGTCAGTGGCCATCCACTCTTTCGAGTTCCCCAGTCGGTGCCCAAGCCTGCCAGAGCGCGATCTCACCAAGGCGGCATGGCAGCGCCGGGACACGTAAGGTTCTCGTCGACACACACGACATTCCCTCATCTGACATGACGTTGTGGAGATAAGCATGGCGAACAACCCTAAAGAGTGGGCCCAGCGGATTCCGGAGTTTCTCGTCGAGGCTGAAACACTCCTGGCCAAGTTCGAGGAGTGCCTGAGTCATTTGCAGTTGATCAGCAATGACAAGGACGCCATCGATTGCATGCTCAGTACCCTTCTCAAGCTGGCAAGCAAGGCCGATGCCTTGGCACTGGCAACGGTTTCGGAATTCTCGCTGCACATTCATGGATTGCTGAGCCACGCCCAGAATCACATGGACCTGCATGATCAGGCCCTGGATGCGCTCAAGGATTGCTTCACGTTAATGGCCTGGCAACTCGAACTCATCGACCAGACCACCGGTCAACTCGGCCTCGATGACAGTGAACAGACGTCCCTGATCGAAGCGTTTGCATTTCAAGTGGGACAAAGTCAGTTTCAGCCGCCCAGCCACTCCAAGCAGTTCAGGCTCGTTTCGTTCTCTGAACGGCAGGCTTAAATTCACCAACCCCGTGTTGCGCATTTTTTATTGTAATGATGCCGCCCTGTAACTTGAGTGTGCGCATACCGCAATTGAATATTTCATACCCGTCGATGGCAGCTCGAAACAAATAGATACCCCCGCCCCGACTTCAGATAGTGCCTGCCAATAGAAATTAAACGCCTGGCACACTCGATATCTTTCGAAGATAAAAATCAAAAATTTTTTCCATTGTGGAACTATCGTCCAAAAACGTTATTTCCTGAAGGTGCCCACCTATGTGCCGAACGCGACCAACGGTATCTTAAGTGGTATTATGCCGCCCATTCGTTGACGTCAATTAATGACAGAGTGCCCCTTGGCGCGAACAAGCTCATAACATTGAAGGCTTTATTTCGAGCATTGCACTGCCATCATTAAAGGCGACTCATACAACCTATTTTCAAACAGAGACCCGTCAGCCCTTATGACCGGTCTGCCCGCAGCGAACATCCATTGGCTCCATCCGCTATGTACGCCAGCCTCAAGTCAATCGCCCTGTGGCCACCCTCCCGAAAAAGCGCTCGCCGGTTCACGCTTTTCGTGTGCACCTGCTCGACGCTTGGCAGCCTGTTGGTCTACAGCTTGTCGATGCCTCTGCCGGTGAGTCTGCTGGTGCTCAATACTGCGGCGCTGACCTGCGTCTGGGTGGGGCATCGCCTCTCGCTCAAATCGATAAAGTTTCAGCCTCAAGAATTGGCCGACCGTCTGCTGGAAGTTCAGGAAAATGAACGTCACCGGCTCAGTCGGGAACTGCATGATGATATTGGCCAATTGCTGACCGCCGCAAAACTTCAGAGTGAATGGCTCAAACGTCGATTGCCTGAAGAACTGCAGGGTCAATGTTCGGTCCTCTGCGATACGCTGGACGAAACCCTGACCAAAGTTCGTGATGTATCAGCCATCCTGAACCCACGACAGTTGACCAGTCTCGGGCTGGAAGCCAGTCTGCGTGCACATTTACTCAGAACCCTGGCCAATACGTCCGTGAACTGGAGCCTGGAATGCCATCAACGTTTGACTGGCATACCGGAAGAAATGGCGGTGGCGGCCTTTCGCATCACTCAAGAGGCGGTTACCAATATGCTGCGCCATGCCGAAGCCAGGAATCTGTTGGTCCGCCTGCAACGTCTGCCCCAAGGCCTGACGTTGTTAATCAGTGACGATGGCCTGGGGTTCGAGCCAGCGGCAGACCCTGCTCGCGAGGGGCAACGCGGAATGGCCGGAATGTCGGAACGGATCGATCAGTTGGGCGGCACGCTGACCGTGACCAGCGAGCCGGGCAAAGGCACTCAAATCGAAGCACTCTTCCCCTGGGCGCCCCGTGCGCTGGAACGGGCCAGTACGAATAAGGTTATGCGTTGACTTGTAACTTACTTCTGGTGGACGACCACTCGCTTATCAGGGCTGGCGTGCGCGCTCTGGTGCTGGATATTCCCGGCTATGCGGTCATTGGGGAGGCCAGTGACGGCTCGCAGTTACTCGAGATGGTCGAGCAACTGTCCCCGGACATCATCCTGCTGGATATCTCCATGAGGAAAACCGGTGGCCTTGAAGCCTTGCAGCGACTCAAACGAGTACGTCCGCAGTGCAAAGTGCTCATCCTGTCGATGCACACCGACCCGGCGCTCATCATGCAAGCACTCGAATCCGGGGCTCATGGCTACCTGCTCAAAGACACCACGGCCACCGAGCTCGAACATGCCCTGGATGCCTTGCGCAATAACGAACGCTACCTGAGCCCGGCCATTGCCCACACCGTCATCAACCAGGCGCTGACCCGAACCCAGAAAAATCAGGCGCCAACCCAGGACTCGCACAACCTGACGGCACGCCAGCTGGAAATCCTGCGATTGATTGTTCGCGGAAAATCCACCCGGGAAATTGCCAATGGCTTGGGCCTGAGCATCAAGACTGTCGAAACCCACCGCTCGCAGATCATGAAACGCTTGCAGATATACGATGTGGCCGGCCTGGTGTTGTTCGCCGTGCGCGAGCAAATCATCAGTCTGGACGATTAGCCGGATTCGAGCCGTTCAGCAGCGGCGAGCCCTCGGGCAAATGCACCCGCAATGCCGCCGGCCGTGCCGAAAACCGCAGGCTATCGCCCTCCAGAGGCTCACCATCAAGGTTGATATAAAGGCCCTCCGATACTTTGATCTCGACCCATGGCAAGCGGGCTCGCACAAACATGTTGTCGATTCCGAAGCCATCGGTCAGCAGGTCTTTCAAGGTACCGACCACTTCCTGGGGCGCGGGCAAAATGCTGATATCCAGCAGACCATCGTCAGCCAGCGCCTGCGGGCACAACATATGACCACCGCCAGCCTGTCGGCCATTGCCGATGCCTAATGCCAACAACTCACCGGCCCAGTGAAAATCCGGCCCCTGCAACTCGCCATAGGCCGCATGCAACTCACTGAAGCGCGATAAACCGGTGAAGAGATAAGCCGCGCCGCCAAGAATTTTTTTCAGTTCCTCGGAAGTATTGGCCGTGACCTGACTGCCAAAGCCGCCCGTGGCCATGTTCAGAAAAACCTGCCCACCCACCTCCCCCAGATCAATGGCATGCGGGGCGGCCTCCAAAAGCTCCAGCGCTTGAGCGGGCTCCAGGGGCACACCCGCGGCGCGTGCAAAATCGTTGGCGGTGCCCAAGGGCAAAAGCACCAGGCTGGCCTGAGTCGAATGCGCCGCCATGGCTTCGGCGATATCACGCAAGGTGCCATCGCCGCCGCCGGCAATCAGCTGCGTATAGCCCGCCGTCAACGCTTCCCCCACCAGCCGCTGCGCATCACCAGCCTCCCAGGTCAGTCGAACAGCCAGTTCCCAGCCTTGTTGGCGCTTGCCTTCGACAGCTGAACGGACCTGCTCATTGAGTGCCTGCTTGCCATGCAGAATCAACAGCGCCTTGCGCTCGTTCATTTTGATCACCCCCCTTTCCGAATCCGTATGGGAGATGTTGACCTCGCAGCCCCTCATAAAAGTCGCAAGGATTTCAATTATTTCCTGGGGAAGGACACTTGAGTCCTACAGAGCGGTATTTTTTCTTACAAAACCTGAGGAATCGGCTCAATTGACCCATCAGGGCAATTGGTACACCGTTGTGTCAGCGGTTATCAGTCATCACCAGTAAATTACACAGGGATGTGCAAACAATGAATGGAACCCCTTTAAGGTCCTCAAAAATCGTAAGTAATAACCGTATCGGCCACCTGAATGGTTTTAACGCAAGGAGCCAATTATTCCATGCAAAGCCATGACCTCAGACTACCGGTAACTCCGGTTGCGCCGTTCTCAGACAATCACGTCAATCAGCAGGCTGAATTCAAAAGCAGCGCAAAGCCCACCGGAGAAGTTGATATGGAACCTCGCGTCACTGAACTGGAGACACATCTCAAGTACATCCGCAGAGACCTGGATGAAGTCCGCGGCGACGTCAAATCCATCAAGCACAGGCTTGCCTATTCAGCTGGCGGAACAGCTGTGGTCCTGGGGCTTTTGAGCTGGATCTCCAATAGTCGCTTCGACCAGGTCGTGACACTTCTGGCAAATTAAGGAACGGTCATGCACGCAAGCCCCAACGCTTTCGACCGGGCTTGCGTGGCAGAACCAGGACCTGCATCAGCCCAGGACTTCACTCAACGGGATGAAGCTCACACTATCACCCTCGATCAGTGTACGGCCCTCCAGCACTTCAACCAGACCGTCCGCCCAGGCGGCACTGCGCAGTACGCCAGAGCTCTGATTCCTATAGATGATTGCCCGGCCATTCTCCAGACGTCCGCGCAAGTACTCACGTCGGTTACCAGCCTTTGGCCAGACAAACCCTGCCGGTACCTGAAACTTCAGGGGTTCGATCTCTTTTACGCCTTGGCGGCGCAAGAGGTAGGGCCTTGCCAACAAAGCAAAAGTCACCAGGGTTGACGCCGGATTGCCGGGCAAACCAATGACAGGCACACCGCGAAAATGCCCGAACGTCAGCGGCTTGCCTGGCTTGATGGCAAGCTTCCACAGGGTCAACTCGCCCTCTTCCCGCAAGGCAATGCCCAGAAAGTCGGCTTCTCCCACCGATACGCCACCGGTGGAGAGAATCAGGTCGACATCCTTCAACTCGCCGAGACGGGCACGAGTGGTCGCTAAATCATCGGGAAGAATGCCAGCATCGATCACCTCACAGCCCAAGCGCTGCAACCAGCTGCAAAGCAACACTCGATTGCTGTTGTAGATCTGTCCCGGTCCAAGGGCCTGGCCCGGCTCAATCAGCTCATCCCCGGTAGACAAAACCGCAACACGAACCTTGCGAACCACATCCAATTCAGCGCATCCCAACGATGCCGCCAGCCCCTGTTCGATGGGCCCCAGGCGTGTACCGGCGGGCAAGATCAACTCACCGGCGGTGGTTTCCTGGCCTTGTGGACGGATGTTCTGCCCCGGCGTCATGGTCTCGGTGAAACGTACCCGCTCATCCGCCTGAACCTCGGCGTTCTCCTGCATCTCGACACAGTCAGCACCCGCGGGCACAGGCGCGCCGGTGAAGATCCGCGCACAGGTCCCAGGCTTCAAGGGCTCCGGAGCCTGACCTGCAAAAATCTTCTGGCTGACCGGCAACGGTTCTCCCGTCCAGTCGGCGACGCGCAAGGCATACCCATCCATGGCACTGTTGGGCCAAGGCGGCAGATCAAGTGTCGAAACCAGATCAGCAGCCAGTACACGCCCCTGAACCTGCGCCAACGGCAAGCGTTGGTGCTCATGAATTCTCGAGGCGTCGGCCATTTCCAGTAGCCGCGCGAGCGCTACCTCGACAGCCATCAGGCTGCCAGTCTTGCCTGGCTTACCCGCGGGATTCACAGGGTGCCGCCTGTTTCAGATGAGTCACGAAATTGCACGGACGGTGCCGGGAATCCAGTTGTTCGGCGAGAATACCGTCCCAACCGGTGCGCACCGCATTGGTCGAACCCGGCAAGCAGCAAACCAACGTGCCATTGGCCAGACCGGCCAAGGCCCGGGACTGAACCGTGGAAGTACCGATATCCGCCACCGATATCTGCCGGAATAGTTCACCAAAACCATCGACCTGCTTATCCAGCAGGCAACTCACCGCTTCGGGCGTACTGTCACGACCGGTAAACCCGGTACCGCCAGTGATCAGCACCACTTGCACGACTTCATCGGCAATCCAGTTGGCCACTTGCGCACGAATTTTGTAGAGATCATCTTTGAGCAATACACGGGCCGCCAGGTTATGACCGGCAGCGCTCAAGCGGTCGACGAAGACCTGGCCTGAGGTGTCGGTTTCCAGGGTACGGGTATCGCTGACAGTCAGCACCGCGATGTTGAGCGGTGCGAAAGGTACATCAGCCTTGGCTTTCATAGGCTCGTCCAGTTGTAGGAGAAACAGCCCGGTGTTATATCACAGCGCCTCATTTTTTCGCCGCCCCCATGGAGAAGTGCAATGACCTCGGATACACCTTTGGCGCCGTGCTCCATTTTGCTCCTGGCGGGCGGGCGTGGCCAACGCATGGGCGGTCAGGACAAGGGTTTGCTGGAATGGCACGGCGAGCCACTGATCGCGCATCTGCACCGCAAGACCCGTCTGCTGAGTGATGATCTGATCATCTCCTGCAACAGAAACCTGGAGAAATATGCGCCTTATGCGGATCAGCTGGTCCATGACGATGAAGGCGACTTTCCGGGACCATTGGCGGGTATTCGCGCAGGCCTGAAGGCCGCCCGCCACACGCACCTGCTGGTATTGCCCTGCGATGTGCCATGCATCGATGCGGCGCTGCTCCAGAACATGCGTGAAACTGCCGCGCAGCATCCGGACAAACCGCTGATGCTACGCCATGGAGAACACTGGGAACCTTTGCTGTGCATGATTCCCGTCGCTCTTTCAGGGGCTTTCGAGACGGCCTGGAACGAAGGCGAGCGCAGCCCGGGCAGACTGATGCGCAAATTGGGCGCCATGGCCCTGCAGTGCCCCGAGAACGACTCTCGCCTGGCCAACCTCAACACGCCGGAACTGTTAAGCACGCATCACACTGTGTCAGACTGATAATTGAAGGAACTTGCACGTGTTGCATACGTCTCAAGCTCAGCAATCAAAAGATTTTCCATTCGGAGACACACCCATGACCCAACGGACCCTCGCCACTTTCATGCTCGCCCTGGGCCTTGCGACCCTCGCCGGTTGTGCATCGCCTTCAGTGATCACCTTGAATGACGGTCGAGAAATCCAGGCCGTCGACGCGCCTAAGTACGATAAAGAATCGGGCTTTTACGAGTTCGAACAGCTGGATGGCAAGCACACCCGCATCAACAAGGATCAGATTCGTACCGTTAAAGAGTTGTAATCTTTGCGGCGACCATCGGATACAGAAAAGCCCGCTTTTAAAGCGGGCTTTTTCGTGGCAGAAGAAAAACAGGATCGCCTATGATCACCACTCCAGAGTGATTGTGCTTTCGAACTCTCTTTCCTGCCCCGTAACCGGATCGACAAATCGCAACCCCTGGGCCAGCAGCTTCAAGGGATTGGCATAGTCGTCTTCAACATCCTTGAGCACCTGCGGATAGAACGGGTCATTGCAGATACCAGCCCCCAGGGCCGCCATGTGCACTCGCAACTGATGTTTCTTGCCTGTTACCGGGTAAAGCGCATAGCGCCAGAACTCACCGTTTTTTTCCCGGACCTCGACAGCCGTCTCGGTATTGCTGACGCCCGGACCTTCCTGCATGCGAAAGAACGGTTCGCCATCGATGAGTCGACTTTTATGAACCATCGGGAAGGTCAGTTCAGGCAATGCCCGGGCGATTGCTTCGTAGCGTTTTTCGATCTGGCGTGTAGGAAACAATGACTGATACGCCGACCGACTCTGAGGATTGGCTGAGAACAGCACCAGCCCTGCCGTATGCCGGTCAATACGATGCAAAGGCACCAGATGCGGGTTATCCAGTCGCCGGATCAGTCGTCGCAGCAATGTCTGCTCCACATACTCCCCAGCCGGCGTCACCGGCAGGAAGTGCGGCTTGTCCGCCACCACCAGATGCTCGTCGGCATAGAGGATCGACTCCACCACCGGGATCGGTTTTTCGTCCGGTACTTCACGAAAATAATGAATCCGCAGACCTTCCTTGTAAGGTAGATCCAGGGCGATCGGCATGCCTTGTCCATCGAGGACACGACCGCGAGCAATTCTGTCCAGCCATTGCTCACGACCGATGGCGCTGAAGTGTTCGCACAGGCAATCGAATACGGTCTGCCACGGACCAGGCGGCAGATAGAGCGTGCTGGCCTGGTTGTGCGCAGCAGAAAACGATGAAGTGGACATACGAAAAACTCTAACCCTCAATGCAGGGCAGCATTATCCAACAGTGGCCGGAACGAACCTAGAAGAGAATCCTCAGGCCGGTATTGACTGCGTTCGAGCGGCCGCTTCGGTGAACTCCTTGAGCCAGCGCAGCACATCGACCGCTTCCCAGCGACCCGGATCATAAAGCGCGTACAACAACCCCTGATAGCCCACGACATCGAGCTGCCGGTGATAACCCGCACGCTGGAACAAGGCTTCGATTTCGGCGAAGCAGGTGTTGAAATGCAGTTTGTTGAAGGGCGTTTTCCCCTCCGTGACCAGGCCATCCAGACGCAATTCGAGAACCGCCTCGCGCACCACATCGGCCGACATCCGGTTCACACTGTTCTTCAATTGTTCGACATTGACCACATTTCATCCCTCTGACGTCCGGGATCATCTGCCCAAACCCGAACAGGGAGAAGCATGGCAGGCAATCCGAATAACTGTATAGACATACAGTAACCGAATAACCAACCTTTCGCCAACGAATGAAACGAGGATCGCGACAGGTGGGGCATCGCCAGCAGTGTCAGGACTCGCGCAGGAACGCCACCACCTGCTCGGCACTAAACGGCCAGCCCAGTTCAGCGCCGGTATCGACCCGACGCAACACCGGAATACGCAGGCTGTAGGCTTCGAACCAGGTTTCATCATCAGCGATATCCACCAGCTCCACCAACAGACCACGCTCGACAAACTCCATCAGCATGGCTTCGGCGACTTCACAAAGATGGCAACCAACGGTGCCGAACAGCTGACATTCAGGAGGCATGACGACAAGACCAAACGAAGTAAGCGCTCATTCTAGGCCCGCCATCAAACGCAGTCGAGCCGACGTCCGAGCAACGGTGACTTCAAGAGATTTCAGCAAAACTCTGACGCAAATCATTTGCGTCGCCGGTCATTTGCGCAATGCTCGCGTCTTTTTTGCCTCTACGCTTGAGTAGCCAGAACCCTCACCGGAGTTTTTTGTGTTTGCCAACTTGTTGATCATCCTCGCCTCCTCCCTGGTGGTGATTGCACTGTTCCAGCGCCTGCGTTTGCCACCGGTGCTGGGCTACTTGTGCGTAGGGCTGATGATCGGGCCGACAGCGTTCAACTGGGTGAATGAAAACGAAGATTTGCCCGATCTGGCCGAATTGGGCGTGGTGTTCCTGCTGTTCTCCCTGGGGCTTGAGTTTTCCCTGTCGAAGATGCTCGCACTGCGCCAGGTGGTGTTTGGCCTGGGCAGCCTACAAGTGCTGGGGTCCGGGATCTTGCTGGGAGCTTTGCTGATGCTGTTCGGCATGCCGATCACACCAGCCCTGTTACTCGGCGCCGGTCTGGCGCTGTCGTCTACCGCCATTGTCAGCAAGGAGTTGAGCAGCCTCGGCGAAATATTCAGCCGTCACGGCCAGAATGCCATCGCCGTGCTGTTGTTCCAGGACGTGGTTGCGGTGTTGCTGCTGACGCTTGTGCCGGTGTTCGCCGGCAGCAGTGACCACGCCTGGTATTGGGCGCTGCCGCTGACGCTGGCCAAGACCCTGGTGCTGTTCGTCGGTTTGCTGCTGGTCAGTCGCTGGTTTCTGCCACGGCTGTTCCATGAAGTCGCCGCGGCCCGGTCCGCGGAGCTGTTCGTGCTGTTGGCACTGGTGATTGTTCTGCTGACGGCCTGGCTGACTCACCTGCTCGGCCTCTCTCCTGCCCTGGGCGCCTTTCTCGCCGGCATGCTGCTGGGGGAAAGCCATTACCGACATCAGATCGAGGCCGATATCCGTCCGTTCCGCGATATTCTGCTCGGAGTATTCTTCGTCAGTATCGGCATGCTGATCGACTTGCGCCTGTTTGCCAGCCACGGCCTGCTGATTCTCGGTCTGACGTTGGGGTTGCTGCTGATCAAGGGCACCCTGGTCGCACTGCTGGTCAAATGGCGCGGCAGCGATGGCGAAACTGCATGGCGCAGCGGCCTGGCATTGGCCCAGGGGGGTGAGTTCTGTTTTGCCCTGATGGCGCAGATGCAACAGAACAAACTGATGCCCGCCGACCTCGGCGGCCTGCTGCTGGCGGCCACGTTCTGCTCGATGCTGGTAACGCCTTTACTTCTGCGCGCCGCTCCCCGCATCGCCATGCGTCTGCACCGCAAACCCAACAAAGCAGCCGAACTCGAAGAAATCAGCGCGCTCAATGCCGGCCTGCACAATCACGTGGTGATCTGTGGCTATGGCCGCGTCGGTCAATCCATCGGGCGTTTCCTGCGTCATGTTCAGCAACCGTACATCGCGTTGGACACCGATCCGGTGCGGGTCCAGGAAGCTGTGGTCAATGAAAGCAGTGTGCACTATGGCGACTCACGTCGCGGCGAGCTGCTGATCGCGATAGGGCTGGAGCGCGCAAGACTGTTGGTGGTTGCCGTGGACAAGACGGACATCGCCCTGCTGATTCTCAAGGAAGCACGGCGGTTCAACCCGACCGTGCCGATCCTGGTGCGCACCCGGGATGACAGCCAGTTGGCCGAGTTGAAGGCGGCCGGTGCCAGCGAAGTCGTACCCGAGTTGCTGGAGTCCAGCCTGATGCTCGCCTCCCACGCTCTGATCATGCTGGGCATACCCGGCCAGCAGGTGCAGGACCGGGTCGACCAGGTACGGCATGACCGCTATCGCCTGCTGCACGATTTTTACCCTGGCGCCGACGATGAGGAACGCTGATTCAATCCTGGCTCACGGCGCCGATCTTGTGCACCGACAAGTCCGCGCCGTAATACTCTTCTTCCTGGCTCAGGCGCAGGCCATGGACCGCCTTGATCGCGCCATACACGGCAAAACCACCGGCCAGCGCCACGACTACCCCCAAAGAAGTGCCGATCAACTGACTGATCAGGCTCACGCCCCCCAAACCACCCAAAGCGATTTGCCCGAAGATGCCGCAAGCGATCCCGCCCCAGACACCACACAGCCCATGCAAAGGCCAGACACCCAGCACATCGTCGATACGCCATTTGCCTTGAGCCGCGGTAAAGCACCAGACAAACAGTGCTCCGGCGATGGCGCCGGTCACCAATGCGCCCACCGGGTGCATCAGATCCGAACCGGCGCAGATCGCCACCAATCCGGCCAACGGGCCGTTATGCAGGAAGCCCGGGTCATTGCGCCCGACGATCAACGCCGCCACCGTGCCGCCGACCATGGCCATCAACGAATTCACTGCCACCAGCCCGCTGACCCCTTGCAGAGTCTGGGCGCTCATCACGTTGAAACCGAACCAGCCGACGATCAGGATCCACGACCCCAACGCCAGGAAGGGAATGCTCGACGGCGCGAATGCCACCAGTCGCCCGTCGCGATAACGACCTTGCCTCGGCCCCAGCAGCAACACCGCCGCGAGTGCCAGCCAGCCGCCCATGGCGTGAACCACCACGGAGCCGGCGAAGTCATGGAAACTGGCGCCGAAACGTGCCAGCAACCAGGCTTGCAGGCCGAAGTTGCCGTTCCAGACCACGCCCTCGAAGAAGGGGTAGATAAACGCCACGATCAGCGCCGTCGCGCACAACTGCGGGACGAACCGGGCGCGCTCGGCGATGCCTCCGGAAATGATCGCCGGTATCGCCGCGGCAAAGGTCAGCAGAAAGAAAAACTTCACCAACCCATAGCCATGGTCGGCGGTGATCACCGCCGCCGGTTGCATAAAACTGACCCCATAGGAAATCCAATAGCCTATAAAGAAGTAGGCCAGGGTCGAAATGGCGAAGTCACTGAGGATCTTCGACAAGGCGTTGACCTGATTCTTTTGGCGAACCGTGCCGACCTCAAGAAAGGCGAAACCGGCGTGCATGGCCAGAACCATGACCGCACCGATAAGGATGAACAACGTGTTGGAGCTATGGACCAGACTGTCCACAGCACTTTGCAGATTTTCCATGGATTGGCAGACCTGAAGGCTGAAAAAAGCACCAAAGCAGTTCGCGCAGATGGTCGACGCACCAAGTTGCAGCCAATCCAGACCGCAACGCTGATCCGGATGAACCGCTTTGGCGCACAAGACCGCCGCCTCTGCGCGAGTTTTGATTGTTTGAGTTAGGGTTTTCCTGAAATCATGCCCGGCAACAGCGCAATAGCGCCGGCTGACGCACCACGACGTAGCAAAAGATGTACCAGTCATTTGTACTGAACCTTCGCGCAAGGCTCATACTCGAACGCTTCAGAAGCCACTTACGGAGATCACCAATGGCACGCATCAAGGCAAAGACTGCTCAAGAAATTCTGATGGAAGATTTTCAGACACTGGTCAGCGACACCGAACGGTTGCTGGAACACACCGCCTCCCTGGCCGGTGATCAGGCCGATGAGCTGCGCGAACAGATCCGCGACAGCCTGCTGCGTGCCCGGGAAACCCTGAGGCTGACCGAAGACGCCCTGCAAGAGCGCGGCAAAGCGGCTGTCGCCGCCACGGAAGATTACGTCCAGGCCAACCCATGGCAATCGGTCGGGATTGCAGCCGGCGTGGGTTTCCTGATTGGTCTGCTGGCTACTCGGCGCTGATATGGCAATCGATGAATCCGGCTCGTCCGCGACGGGCACCCGCTCTTCATCGCGGCGCCTGGGTGCCGCGTTTCTTGGGTTGCTGCATAGCCATGTCGAACTGTTCGGCATCGAACTGCAGGAGCAAAAAGCACGTACCGTAAGCCTGTTGCTGTTTGCAGGCCTGACGCTGGTCTTTGCCTTGTTGTTGCTGGTGGGGTTGTCGACGCTGGTGTTGATCCTGTTCTGGGACACCTATCGCCTGGCGGCGATCATCGGGCTCTGTGTGTTCTACACCCTCGCTACGTTGTTCTGCGCGATGCGCTTGAGGGCGGCGATTTTCGATGAATCCTCGCCCTTCCATGGCACCCTCGAGGAGCTGGCCAATGATCGGGAGCGTCTGTTGCCATGAGCATGCCTGAACTTCCCCGCAATAGTTCGCGAACGGAAATGCGCAAGGCACTGATCCGTCTGCGCATGGAAATGCATCGCCAGGAAATTCGCCACGAGTCCCAACAACTGCTGCAGCCCCTGCAACGGGTGCGCGGCATGACACAAAGCCTGCAAGACGGCTTCGGCATCAAACACGCCCCGCTCTGGGGCATCGCCGCCGTGATCGGGTTGGGTTTTCTGACCGGCAAGGGTGCCAAGGGCGGCGGTATCGGCAGCCTGACCAAGCTGGTTAGCCTGGGCGCCGCACTAGGGCCGCTGATCAAGCTGGTCATGCAGAGCGCTTCGCGCAAACACTAATCAGTCTTGTCTGGCTGCATTCTTGCAATACCACCAGGATCAACCTCTTTATCGAGAGGTTGATCCTGCGTGCCTACCTGGGACCAGGTATTTATCCAGAACAACACCTTAATAAGGAGGCCTCGTGATCGACGGGCAACCGCTCGCCTGTTTTCAGCCATTCATCGATACCGCCACAGGCCGTATCGCGGGTGTCGAAGCGCTGGGCCGACTGCGCCAGGCCGATGGTCAACTGGCCTCGGTAGGTGCGCTGTT
The DNA here is from genome assembly GCF_056396925.1 of Pseudomonas sp. 05N433. Classification (NCBI taxonomy): domain Bacteria; kingdom Pseudomonadati; phylum Pseudomonadota; class Gammaproteobacteria; order Pseudomonadales; family Pseudomonadaceae; genus Pseudomonas; species Pseudomonas sp. 05N433. The sequence goes on from NZ_JBFTML010000008.1 coordinate 72,907, forward strand.
CGCCGATCCGCGAACCCCGGCCATCGCCCTGCGACGTCTCGATCGCCAGATTCGCGACAACGCCCTGAGCCGTCTGCATGAAGCGCCCACGGACTGGTTTCTCAGCCTGAACATCTCACCCCGCTGGATTAGCCGCTTGCGCCGGGACCAGGCACTGCCGAGCCTCAAGCAACTGAGCAGGCATGGTGTCGACGCACAGCGAATCGTCTTCGAGATCACCGAATTGGGCGGCGACAGCCAGCGTCTGGCTGAAGTCGTGGCCCGCTACCGGCAAGCCGGGGCGCGGATCGCCATCGATGATTTCGGTGCCGGTTACTCTCAACTCGATCGCGTGCTGGCCCTGCAACCGGACATTCTCAAGCTCGACATGCGGTTGTTCCAGGCCGCCGCACTGGGCGGTCCCAGCAGCGATGTGGTCAAGGCACTGGCGCAAATGGCAGAAAAAACCGGTTGCTGGATCATCGCCGAAGGCGTGGAAACCGAAGCTCAACTGAATTTTGCCCTGGAGTGCGGCTCACGCTACGTACAAGGCTTTCTGTTCGCCCGAGCGCAAGCGGATTTCTTCGCCACCGACGCCTTTGTCGAGCGCTTCGCGCAACTGCGCCAGCGTTACGTTCAGCAAAAGCTGACTGAACGCGCTCGCCTGATGATCATGCGCCAGCAACTCAGCGAACTGATGACCATCCTGCAAGCCTGGGCTCAAGCCAGCGCGCCCCTCAGCGCCTTGCCGCAGCTGGAAGCGTTTCCCTGGCTGTTGCGTTTTTATCAGTGCGACCGCCACGGCACGCAACTGACCCCCAACCTGGAATGGCGCAACAACGGCTGGGAAGCCGATAACCGCTACCTGGGTCATAACTGGTCATGGCGCCCCTATTTCTATCACTTGCTGGCCGAGGGTTGGGATGAGCGCCGTCTGACGCTTTCCAACACTTACCGCGACGCCACCAGCAATCAGTACTGCCTCACTGCGGGGCAGTTTTTCGATAACGGCGAACGGCTACTGCTCATCGATATCGACGCTGCGGGGTTGTAGTTCTCCTTGCAGGTACCGGCGCGAAACGGGAAGCTAGGGGTTCAGTCACCTGACGGAGAAACCAGCCTTGGATTGGCACACCCTGCTTACCCGCGAACGCCTCGGAAAACCTGTGCACAGCCCGGAAGAACTCGGCCGCAGTCCTTTCCATAAAGACCACGACCGGATCATTTTCTCAGGCGCGTTTCGCCGTCTCGGGCGCAAGACCCAGGTCCATCCGGTCTCCAGCAACGATCACATTCATACGCGCCTGACTCACTCGCTGGAAGTCAGCTGCGTCGGCCGTTCGCTGGGGATGCGCGTCGGTGAAACCATCCGCAGCGCGCTGCCCGACTGGTGTGAACCGAGCGACCTGGGGATGGTGGTGCAATCGGCTTGCCTGGCCCATGACATCGGCAACCCACCCTTCGGCCACTCCGGCGAAGACGCGATCCGCCACTGGTTCCAGCAGGCCGCCGGCCGTGGCTGGCTGGATGCCATGAGCGAAGCCGAACGCAACGACTTCCTCAACTTCGAAGGCAATGCCCAAGGTTTCCGGGTGCTCACCCAGCTTGAATACCATCAGTTCGAAGGAGGCACCCGGCTGACCTATGCCACCCTGGGCACCTACCTGAAATACCCGTGGACGGCCCGGCACGCCGACTCACTGGGCTACAAGAAGCACAAGTTCGGCTGCTACCAGAGTGAACTGCCGCTGCTGGAACAGATCGCTCATAAACTCGGCCTGCCCCAACTGGAAGAACAGCGCTGGGCGCGCCATCCGCTGGTGTATCTGATGGAGGCCGCCGACGACATCTGCTACGCGCTGATCGATCTGGAAGATGGCCTGGAAATGGAGCTGCTGGAGTACGCCGAAGTCGAGTCCCTGCTGCTGGACCTGGTGGGCGACGATCTCCCGGAAACCTATCGTCAGCTCGGTCCACAGGATTCGCGGCGGCGCAAACTGGCGATTCTGCGGGGCAAAGCCATCGAACACCTGACCAACGCAGCAGCCCGAGCCTTTGTCGAGCAACAGGACGCGTTGCTGTCCGGCACGCTACCGGGGGACCTTGTCGAACACATGCATGGCCCGGCCAAACGCTGTGTCTTGAATGCCAAGGACATGGCACGCAAAAAAATCTTCCAGGACAAGCGCAAGACGCTCCACGAAATCGGTGCCTACACCACCCTGGAAATCCTGCTCAATGCTTTTTGCGGCGCAGCACTGGAGCAGCACAACGGTCGTACGCCCTCCTTCAAGAACCGGCGCATACTCGACCTGTTGGGCAACAATGCACCCGACCCGAATGGCCCGTTGCACACCTCTTTCTTGCGCATGATTGATTTCATCGCTGGCATGACCGACAGCTATGCCGGTGAAATGGCGCTGGAAATGACCGGTCGTTCAAGCCACGGATAACAGCGCATCGATCAGCCGCGTCAGCGACGTCTGAACGGCTGATCGAATGTCTCGACATTCATCTGTATTTCAACATCGACAGAATCGCCCTACACCTTGTGCAGAGCTGACTGATCGATTGTTCGACCATCTCGCGAAACAATTGCACACCCACTGCTCGACAGATGACGCATGAAAACTCCTACGTTCAAACACGATTGGCACATATTGCTGGTGGAAGATCATCCGTTTCAGCTGAGAGCGGCTCAATACCTGCTCGAGAGTTACGGCTTCACCCAACTGACCACCACTGACAGTGCCGAAGGCGCCTTGCAACAAATGCTCAAAGCTGCGCAACCGTTCGATATTCTTCTGTGCGACCAATGCCTGCCCGACCTTCCCGGTCTTGATTTGATCGAGTTCGCCAGTCACCGGGGAATGATCAGACAGGCAATACTGCTGAGCAGCCTGACATCCGCCGAGCTGGAAAAACTTAAAACAGTAGCCTACGAACACGGACTTCCCTTGCTGGGTTACTTGATCAAGCCATTGAAACAATCAGATTTTAGAAACTTGTTGACCTTGGCCTCACAATAAAAAACACCAACTCTCACACACTAGAACCACATCCAAAACACAGATTAATACTTATAGCCAAACGCCTTCTAGCTTCTTGACTAAACTATCAAATTTTTAACCCTTCCTCATTCAAAACCTAGTTGACACGTAGTCCATTTCTTTTTCAGCTGTAGGACTTTTCCTATATTGCTGCTATCGGCTTGTCAGTTCATGCGCCCCCTCAACTACTGAGCTAAGGTGCGCGCTTTATTTGTGCACGTATGGGATTTGATTATGAACTCCGTTTTTATTGTCGACGATCACCCTGTCATCCGCCTTGCCGTTCGAATGCTGCTGGAACATGAAGGTTACAAAGTCGTCGGTGAAACTGACAATGGCGTCGATGCCATGCAAATGGTGCGCGAATGCATGCCCGACCTGATCATCCTCGACATCAGTATTCCCAAACTGGATGGGCTGGAAGTGCTCTCACGTTTCAACGCAATGAGCACGCCATTAAAAACACTGGTGTTGACTGCACAATGCCCAAAACTTTTTGGTATTCGCTGCATGCAGTCAGGTGCATCAGGGTATGTATGCAAACAGGAAGAGCTCAGTGAACTGGTAAGCGCGATCAAAGCAGTATTATCAGGTTACAACTACTTCCCCAGCGAGGCCTTGAACCCAGTTCGTTGTGACGACGCACAGTGGGCAGACCTGGACTTGTTCAAATCCGTAAATGATCGAGAGTTGATGGTATTACAACTTTTTGCCCAAGGTCGCACCAACAAGGAAATTGCCAAGGGCATGTTCCTCAGCAACAAGACTGTCAGCACCTATAAAAAACGACTTATGCAGAAACTCAAAGCCAAATCTCTGGTTGAACTCATCGATATGGCAAAACGTAACGCGCTAGTGTGAGGAACAGGATGCCCAGTCGTTTGAAGGATTATCTAAGACTCATGGTCACGGCTTTATGCATGAGTACCCCGGTGCTCGCGGCGCAGACAGCCAGTGAAAACTACACCCTGCTCAGTCGCTCAACGACCGGGCACATGGAAGTCCGACTGGATACCTCACAACGACAATGGGTCAAAGACAAACGTGAATTGATCCTGGGCACATCAGGCCCGGATTATCCGCCTTTCGACCTGACCCTCAGCGGCCACGACTACGAAGGTTTCACCGCCGACTACGCCGGCATCCTCGGCAAGGTTACGGGGTTGCCCGTCAAGGTTCAGCGCTTCGCGTCCCGAGGGGCTGCGATCGAGGCACTGGAAAAGGGTCAGGTCGACATGCTCGGCACCGCCAACGGGTTCGAGGCCGACAATGCCGACATTGCGCTGTCCATCCCTTACGCCGTGGATCAACCCGTGCTGGTCACACGGGAAGGAGAAACCCGATCACTGACAGATGGACTCGCCGGCCTGCGGCTTAGCATGGTCTATCACTATCTGCCCCTGGACGAAGTCAGGGCGCTGTATCCGAAGGCAATCATCACCTCCTACCCGTCCTACCAGAATGCAATCAACGCGGTTGCCTTCGACCAGGCCGACGTTTTTCTCGGTGACACCATTTCAACTCATTACATGATCAACAAGGGGTATCTGAACAACATCCGCATGGCCAACTTCGGTAAACACGAAGCCCATGGTTTCAGCTTTGCCGTACAGAAGGACAACCCGGACCTGCTCGGGATCATCAACGCGGTACTCAAGGCCATCCCCACCAGCGAACGGGAAAACATCGCCAAACGCTGGAGTGCCGGCAGCGACATTCTTCTCACCGATCAAAAACTGCAACTCACCCACCATGAAGAACGCTGGCTGGCGCAACATCCGGTTGTGCGGGTGGTAGTTAATGAAGCATTTGCGCCGCTGACGTTTTTTGACAGCGACGGCAACTTTCGGGGTGTCACGGCTGACCTGCTCGAACTGATCAGATTGCGCACCGGTTTGCGCTTCGAGATCCAGCGCAGCCGAAGCGATGACGAGATGGTCGAGCAGATCGCCAACCAGCAGGCCGACCTGATCGCCGCCCTGCTCCCCAGCGCACAGCGTGAAACGATGTTGAACTTCAGCCGCCCGTATCTGGAAAACTCCTTTGTCCTGCTGACACGCAAAGCGGCCGACAGCCCGACCAACCTCAACCAACTGCAGGACAAACGCCTGGCCATTGCCCAGGGCAATCCACTGGTGGATTACCTGCGCAGCGAGTTTCCGCGGATCAATCTGGTCGAAACTCCAGACACATTCAGTGCCGTGGAGTTGCTCGCCGAGGGCAAGGCAGAAGGTGCGGTGAACTCATTGGTGATCGCCAATTACTTCATCTCATCGCGGATCTTCGAGCGGGCACTTCAGATCACCACCACCATCGGCACCCAGCAGGCGGCATTTTCCCTGGCGACCGGGCGCGACGCCAAAGAACTGAATGCCATCCTCGACAAGGCGCTGTTGAGCATCGCACCGGAAGAGCTGGGCATCATCAATAACCGCTGGCGTGGCTATTCAGCGGCCTCGCAAAGTACCTGGCGCAACTATCACAGAGTGTTCTATCAGATCGTTACCGGTGCTGGCGTACTGCTGCTGATCTCCGTTGCCTGGAACGCCTATATGAGACGCCAGATAAAACAGCGGCAGGCGGCGAAAGAACGTGCCGATGAAGCCAACCGGGCTAAAAGCACCTTTCTGGCAACCATGAGCCATGAGATCCGCACGCCGATGAACGCGATCATCGGCATGCTGGAGCTAACACTCAAACGCATTGATCCTGGCCATCCGGATCGACCGGCCATCGACGTCGCGTATCACTCGGCAAAAGACCTGTTGGAACTGATCGGGGACATTCTCGACATTGCGCGCATCGAATCCGGACGTCTGAGCCTGAGCCCGGAACGCGTCAATCTGGCTGAAGCCGTGGCCTCGGTGGTGAGGATCTTCGACGGGCTGGCCCGGCAAAAGAATCTCGGACTGCACCTGGCATTCAACCCTGCTAAACCTGCGATCGATGTCCTGCTGGACCCGATGCGTTTCAAGCAGGTGCTGTCCAACCTGGTCAGCAATGCAATCAAGTTTACGCAACAGGGTCAGGTCAGGATCAGCCTCGAGTTGCAACCGACCGACGAGCCCGACCGCATGCAGCTGCAGTTGCTGGTTGAGGACAGTGGCGCCGGGATCAGCGAGCAGGATCAGCAGCGACTGTTCGAGCCTTTCGTCCAGGCCAATAACTCCAGCCAGTTACCCAGGGGCGGTGCGGGGCTGGGACTGGTGATCAGCCGCAATCTGTGCGAAATGATGGGCGGCAACCTGCAATTGAGCAGCCAGCCTGGGGTCGGCACTCAGGTTCGGGTTTCGCTGAATCTGGCAACCCTGCCGCCTGTACAGATGCCGGAAATTGCCGAGCCACAGATTCACCAGAGCGCTGCCCCCTTGAACGTTCTGGTGGTCGATGATCACCCGGCCAATCGCTTGCTCATGTGCCAGCAACTGGAATTTCTGGGGCATCGGTTCAAGGTCGCAGCAGATGGCGAGGCGGGATTGGAGGCGTGGAAAGATCAGCCATTCGACCTGGTGATTGCCGATTGCAATATGCCGATCATGAATGGATATGAGATGGCTCGTGCCATTCGCCAACATGAACAGCGCGTGCAGCGCCCTGCCTGTACCGTTCTGGGTTTCACCGCTAATGCGCAACCGGAGGAAAGACAACGCTGCAAACAAGCCGGGATGGACGATTGCCTGTTCAAACCTCTCAGCCTGACAGCCTTGAGCCAATGGATCGAAGGCATTGCACCGACGGTCCGCGACCCGGCGTTCAGCCTGGAGGGGCTGCACCTGTTAACCGGTGGCAACCCGGCGCTGAACCGGCGATTGTTGACCGAGCTGCTGAATAGCAATCACCTGGATCGGCAAACGCTGCTGACGTTGTCCCGGTCAAACGACCGGCAGTCACTCCTCGACATTGCCCACAAAATCAAGGGAGCGGCTCGAATCGTCCAGGCCTCCCGACTGATCGACAGTTGCGAGGCGCTCGAAAAGGCCTGCCATAACAGGCCCCACCACGATCAAGTGGCCGATTGCAGCAAGTCCATGGAGCGCGCCATGCTCGAACTGGATCACGCGTTGCGACAACAGCTCGCACGCCACGACAAACAGCAGAATGACGGAGCGTTAACTATGCTGGAAGGCTGAGCAGTGTGTTCATCGTCATGGAGAAATCTGCAATGCCCAGCCCACTGCGCCCGGACCAGCGCCGATTTCCCCTGCACATCCATATCAGCGTGATGTTCACGTTCCTGCTGTTGCTGACCGGGGTGGTGCTGGGCATTTTCAACTATCGGCAAACCACCCGGATCATTCTTTCCAGCAGTGAAAAGCTCTTCAATCGCATCGAGCAGGATGTCCGTCTGGACCTGCATCGCACCTATGAGCCGATTCGTCATCTGCTGAGCCTGCTGGCGGACAATCCGGCAACCCAGGCCGCCGACCTTGAGCAACGCCTGGCGTTGCTCAAGCCCTTCAGTCAATCACTCACGGACAACCCCGATCTGGCCTCGCTGTACCTGGGCTACAGCAATGGCGACTTTTTCATGGTTCGCCCCCTGCGCAGCGTCGCCCTGAAAACGCAGCTCAAGGCACCGGACTCCGCGGCGTATCAGGTATGGAGCATCGAGCATCCAGGCGGCGGTCAGGTCCGCTCCCAATCCTTGTTTTTCGATCAGAACCTGGCCCTCGTCAGCCGTCTGGACAACCCCGACGAAATCTATGATCCACGCACCCGCGCCTGGTTCTCCAGCGCCCGCAGCGACCGTGATCAGATCACCACCGAGCCCTACCTGTTTTTCTCCACCCACAATGTCGGCACAACCCTGGCGCGGCGCAGTGGTGAGCAAGCGGTGATGGGGGCCGACCTTACGCTGGCGGAACTGTCAGCGACCCTGGCCAAACATGTGGTGACGCCCGGCACCGAAATTGTGCTGCTCGATGCCGAGGGTAATGCCGTCGCCTACCCCGACAGCAGCAAACTGATCGTCGACGACCAGACGGCCCGGCTGATCAAAGCCGCCGACCTGAGCCCCAGCCTCGCGGCCCTGCTCACCAGTCCCCCTGAGATCAATCGCCTGAACGCCGCGGGTCGTCAATGGATCGCGGCGCGCAGCAGCATGCAGGAAGGTGGCCCACAGGGTCTGCAACTGGCGCTGCTGGTGCCGGAAGACGAATTGCTCGTCGATGCCTACCGCATGCGCTGGCAAGGCGCGCTGATTACCCTGGCAACGCTACTGTTGTGCCTGCCCATGGGTTGGCTGACCTCCAGAGTCCTGGTCACCCCCCTGCGCGCCCTGGTGCGGGAAGCCGATGCGATTCGTAGTTTCGATTTCAATTTTCCGGCCAGCCGTCGCTCGCCGGTGCTGGAAGTCGACCAACTGAGCGTGTCGATGGCGCGCATGAAAGACACCCTGGCGAGTTTTTTCCGGATCACCGAAAGCCTGAGCGCCGAAACCCGTTTCGCCCCCTTGCTGCAACGGGTGTTGTTTGAAACCGTGCAGATCGGCCAGGCCCAGGCCGGTCTGATCTACCTGCGTGAAGGTGATGAAAATCGCGTGGAACCTCATGCGCTGGTCATCAACGGCAGTTCACAGGCCTTGCCGCCATTCGACATTCAAGGACACGTACCCCAGGATTTTCAGAGCCCTCAGTGGATGCAAACACTGTCGACCGCCGACAATGTCGTCACCTCCCTGGGTTTCGAACAGGCGGGGGATCTGCAGAAAGTCTTGCTCGCGCTGGAGTGCCCGCGGGTTCATCTGGTCGGTATTCGGCTGCACAATCGTCATAACGAAACCGTGGGGCTGCTGGTCCTGCTGCTGGCCGACAGCGGCACACAAGACGACCTGGAAAAACTGCGCCCGGATCGCATCGCGTTTCTCCAGGCGGTGTCTGGCGCGGCCGCCGTGAGTATCGAAAGTCAGCGCCTGCAAGCCAGGCAAAAACAGCTGCTGGACTCATTCATTCAATTGCTGGCCGGCGCAATCGACGCCAAGAGCCCCTACACCGGCGGGCACTGCCAGCGAGTACCGGTACTGACGCTGATGCTGGCACAGGCGGCCGCTGCCAGTCAGGACCCGGCCTTCCGTAGCTATCAGCCCAGCGAAGATGAATGGGAGGCGCTGCACATCGCCGCCTGGCTGCATGATTGCGGCAAGGTCACCACCCCTGAATACGTGGTCGACAAAGCCACGAAACTTGAGACCCTGTACGACCGCATCCACGAAATCCGCACCCGTTTCGAAGTCCTCAAGCGTGATGCCTGGATCAATTATTGGCAGGCCATCGCCCTGGGGGGTGACGAGTCGCCTCTGGCGCAATTGCGCAATGCGAGCCTGGCGGCGCTGGATGATGATTTCGCGTTTGTGGCGCGCTGCAACCTGGGCAGCGAGGCCATGGCCGAGGCCGATCTGCAGCGGTTGAACACCATCGCCCAACGTACCTGGACCCGAACCCTGGATGATCGGCTTGGCGTTTCGTGGGAAGAGAACCGGCGCCAGGCCCGGACCCCGGTGCCGACCCTGCCGGTCAGCGAGCCACTGCTGGCGGATAAACCCGAGCATCTGCTCGAGCGCGCCGACAGCGAACTGATCCCGGACGACAATCCCTGGGGATTCAAGCTCGACGTGCCGCGATACAAGTACAACCGGGGCGAACTGTACAACCTGAGCATCGTCCGAGGCACCCTGACCCGCGAGGAGCGTTACATCATCAATCACCACATGGTGCAGACGATCCTGATGCTCAGTCGCCTGCCCTTCCCCGGTCACCTCAATAACGTCGCGGAAATCGCCGGCGGCCACCACGAAAAAATGGACGGCACCGGTTATCCCAAACGCTTGAAGCGCGAAGACATGAGCCTGCCGGCGCGGATGATGGCGATTGCCGATATTTTCGAAGCGCTGACCGCCGCCGATCGCCCCTACAAGAAAACCAAGTCCTTGAGCGAAGCGCTGGGCATCATGGCCACCATGTGCCGTGACGCCCACATCGACGCTGAATTGTTCGGGCTGTTCATCAACGACGAAATCTACTTGCAGTACGCCAGCCAATTCCTTGAGCCACAGCAGATAGACACCGTTGACCCGACAAGCCTGCTGATCAAGGCCGGCTTGAAGGGCTGATCAGCAGTCGGTCAGACGCAGGAAAATCGCCGCCAGCTGCTCGATTCCGGCCTGATCGTCAGCGGTAAAACGCGCCAGCTTCGGGCTGTCGAGGTCCAGCACGCCGATCAGTCGACCGTCCTTGACCAATGGCACGACGAGTTCACTGTTCGATGCGCTGTCACAAGCGATGTGGCCGGGGAATTCATGTACGTCTTCGACCCGCTGGGTCTGCAAGGTGGCAGCGGCAGCCCCGCACACGCCGCGACCGAATGGAATCCGTACACAGGCGATCTGCCCCTGAAACGGGCCAAGCACCAGTTCTTCGTTGCGATTAAGGTAGAAACCGGCCCAGTTCAGGTCATCGAGCTGGTTGAACACAAACGCGGAAAATTGCGCGGCGTTGGCGATAAAATCACGCTCGTCCGCCAGCAACGATTCCAGCTGTGCCCATAGCATGCCGTAGCCCTCAAGGCCCTGGCCGCTCTTTTGTAAATCGATCATGCCTTTTGCTCCAACAGCTTCAGCCCTACCCAATAGCGGGCAAATTGATACGCGCAACGTCCGTTGCGATTACCCCGGCCCGTGGCCCAGCGCACCGCGAGGATGTCCAACTCTTCGTCACGCTGCCACTTGAGACCGGCCTTGTCGGCCAATTGGCCGATCCAGTGCTCGACGACGTTGAGGAAATGTTCCTGAGTAAACGGATAGAACGACAGCCACAGGCCAAAACGGTCCGACAGTGCGATCTTGTCTTCCACCGCCTCATTGGGATGGAGCTCGCCATCGACCCTTTTCCAGTTTTCGTTATCGCTTTCCTTTTCCGGCACCAGATGGCGACGGTTGGAGGTGGCGTACAGCAGAACGTTATCTGGCGCCTGCTCGAGAGAGCCATCGAGTACGCTCTTGAGCACGCGATAATCGCCCTCGCCCGACTCGAACGACAGGTCATCGCAGAACAGCACAAACCGTTGGGGCAGCTTGGCAATCTGCTCGACCACCCGCGGCAAGTCCGCCAGGTGATCGCGCTCGATCTCGATCAGCCGCAGGCCGTTCTTGGCGTGTTCGGCCAGCAAGGCGCGCACCAGCGACGATTTACCGGTGCCCCGCGAGCCCCAGAGCAAGGCGTGATTGGCAGGCATGCCGTCGAGGAACTGTTGAGTATTGCGGCCCAATTGCTCAAGTTGCCGGTCAACGCCGATCAGGTCGGACAGGCGCATGTCGAGGCTGACTTGCAGCGGCAACAGAAAACCGTTGCGACCCTCGCGTTGCCAGCGTGCGGCCAGGCAATGTGTCCAGTCGACCGTTTGCCGAGGCGCCGGCAGCAGCGGTTCGATACGGGCCAGAACGGCATCGGCGCGTTCAAGAAAAGCATTCAATCGGGAATCCACGTCTTCTCCTCGGGCACGTTCACAGTGATGATGGCGGTACAGCGACGAAACACAGCATCCGATGCCCGGCCAACACCCCGTACAGGTGTTTTGCGAGAACATCGGTATCCATTGATGATCGACTATGCTTGAGCAGCGAAGGGAAACGGAAGTGGTTCAACACCCCATGGATATCAAGTTCAGCCAGCGGCTGTCGTACAAGCAAGCCAAGCTTACGGTGCTGGTCGGTTTCATTCTGGGCACGCTGCTCAGCCTTGTGCAAATAGGCATCGATTATGCCAGCGAAGACGCCTCCATCAACCGCGAAATCCTGTCGTTGCTGGAAATCAGCCATAACCCCGCGTCTCGCATCGCCTACAACATCGATGCCGAACTCGCCCAGGAACTGATCCTGGGCTTGCTGCGCTCCCCGGCGATCATCGGCGCGAAATTGACCGACAACAACAATACCGTGCTGGCCAGCGCCAAACGTCCGGGCCTGGAAAACAATTACCGGGTGCTCAGCGACTTCCTGTTCGGCGCCAACCGACAGTTTGAAGACCGTCTTTACCTCGACCACTTGCCGGACGAATCCCTCGGGACCTTGCACCTGGATGTCGATACCTACACTTTCGGCAGTCGTTTCCTGCGCCGGGCCGAAGTGACCCTGCTCAATGGCTTCGCGCGCAGCCTGATCCTTACGGGCATTCTGCTGGCGCTGTTTTACGTGATGCTGACCAAACCGCTGGTACGGGTCATCCGAGAACTCAGTGGTCGTGATCCGCGCAGCGCGGAGCCGACTTGGCTGGAGTATCCGGCGGGGCATGAAAACGATGAAATCGGCGTCTTGGTCAAGGTCGCCAATCAACAGTTCGATAACATTGCCACCGAGATCCAGCAGCGGCGCAATGCCGAAAACCGCCTGACCGACTACCTCTCGCAACTGGAAAATATCGTCTCGGCCCGTACGGCGGAACTCAAGGCCATCAACTCGCGGCTCAGCCAGTCCAACGAGGAACTGGAAGTCGCCCGCCGTACCGCCCTGGACATGGCCGAGGCACGCTCGGTATTCCTGGCCAACATGAGCCATGAAATCCGCACGCCTCTCAACGGTCTGCTGGGGATGATCGCGCTCTCGCTGGACGGCCCGCTCAATGCCGAGCAGCAGCAACAACTGTCCATCGCCCATGACTCGGGCAAAGTGCTGGTGGAACTGCTCAACGATATTCTCGACCTGTCGAAATTCGATGCCGGCCAGCTGGAACTCGAACACATTCCATTCGACCTCGGCTCGCTGATCGAAGACACCGCCAACCTGCTGTCCCAGAACGCCGCGCCGAGCGTCGAGCTGACGTGCCTGATCGACCCGCAATTTCCCGCGCTGGTACTCGGTGATCCGACCCGGGTCCGGCAGATCGTCAGCAACCTGTTGTCCAACGCCCTCAAGTTCACCCGCTTCGGGCGGGTCGATGTGCGTCTTTCAACGTTCGAAGACGGTGTGCGAATCGAGGTCTGCGACACTGGCATCGGCATTGCCCAGGACGCACAGGTCAAAATCTTCCAGCCCTTTACCCAGGCCGGTGCCGGCATTACCCGGCAATTCGGCGGTACCGGGCTGGGCCTGGCGCTGACTTACAACCTCTGCGAAGCCATGCAGGGGCGGCTGACGATCAGCTCGGAAGCAGGCTTCGGCAGTCAGTTCTGCGCCGACCTGCCGCTGCCCTGCCACACCCGCGCCATCCCGCCAGCAGCTCTGCAAGGCAACATCGTCGCGATCACGGCTGCCAGCAGCGGACTGGCGGAACTGCTACAGAATCTATTGCCCGAATGGGGGCTCGGCTATCAACAACGTTCCATCGATGACCGATTGATCGGCCTGAAACCGGACGTGTTGATCACCGACTGCCCCGAATGCCTGTTTGGCCTGCGCCCGACTTTTACCGCGCCGATTCTGCTGGTGACCGCTTACGGCAGTTTCCTGCCCAGCGAGCAAGCCAGCGCCCTGGCACCTTTGCAGCAACAGGCGCGACCGTTGGCGCGCAATGCGCTGTACCAGACATTGCGACGGATCTTGCAGCCGGAACTCAACACGATCAACGGTGCCCGGGTCGAAGTCCTCTCGCCCCAGCGACGCGGGCGCATCCTGCTGGTGGAGGACAACCCGGTCAATCAGTTGGTGGCCAAGGGCATGCTCGGCAAACTTGGCTGCGAGGTGAGCGTCGCGGCCCATGGTGCCGAAGCCCTGGATCAGCTCGAACACAGCGAATTCGACCTGGTGCTGATGGACTGCAACATGCCGGTGATGGACGGTTATGAAGCCAGCCGGCAGATCCGTCGCAGCGGGCGCTGGCCACAACTGCCCATCGTCGCCCTGACCGCCAACGCCATGTCCGAAGAACGCGAACGTTGCCGTGCGGCGGGCATGAGCGACTACCTGGCCAAACCCTTCCGCCGGGAAGAACTGGCGGCCCTGCTCGACTTGTGGATACCCACTACGACAGCGATTTGATTTGCCCCAACAGGTGATCAAGACCATCGCGCAGCTCATTCAGGCGATCCAGATCGACACCGCTATCGCACAACAGGCGGGCCTTGAGCGGCCCGACCTGATCGCGCAAGGCCTTGCCGGTGGACGACAGGCTCAAGTGCACCTCGCGCTCATCGCGCGCCGAACGCTGGCGCTGCACCAGTTGCAGTTGCTCAAGACGCTTGAGCAGCGGCGTCAGGGTCCCGGAATCCAGCGCCAGGCGCTCGCCCAGCGCCTTGACCGTCGGCTGCTCCGGCGCCGCCTCCTGCCATTCCCACAGCACCAGCATCGCCAGGTATTGCGGGTAGGTCAGGCCCAGTTGATCGAGCATCGGCTTGTAGGCACGGATCACCGCCCGAGAAGCGGCGTACAGCTTGAAGCAGAGCTGACTGTCGAGTTTCAGCGAATCAACTGACAACGTGTTCATTTGAGCAGAGCTTCGATCTCGCGACGCAGCGCTTGCGGCTTGGTTGCCGGAGCAAAGCGCTTGACCAGCTGACCGTCCTTGCCGATCAGGAACTTGGTGAAGTTCCATTTGATGCCCTGGGAACCCAATACACCTGGCGCGCGTTTTTTCAGCTGAACGAACAGCGGATGAGCGCCGGTACCGTTGACTTCGATCTTCTTGAACAGCGGGAAACTCACCCCGTAATTCAGCTCGCAGAACTCGGAAATCGCCCCTTCGTTGCCCGGCTCCTGCTGGCCGAACTGATTGCAGGGAAAGCCGAGTACCACCAAACCTTGATCCTTGTAGCTCTGCCAGAGCTCTTCGAGGCCTTTGTACTGCGGGGTGAAACCACATTTGCTGGCGGTGTTGACCACCAGCACCGCTTTACCGGCGAAATCGGCCAGGGTCTTTTGCTCCCCCTTGATGGTGGTGCAAGGGATGCTCAGCAGGTTGTCGCTCATGGCACGAACTCCGAGTGAAGGAAGATCAAACATAGCGAGCAATTGAATTGTGTGCAATTTAATAAATCAATAGATGCCCGGTACGCGAACATCATTGCAGGAGCTGCCGGAGGCTGCTCCTGCGTATACAAATCAAGCGCACGACATCAGCAGATTATTCGCGGGGAACGAGGTCCAGGCACACCGAGTTGATGCAATAACGCAAACCGGTTGGCGGCGGACCGTCCGGGAACACATGCCCAAGGTGCGCATCGCATTTGGCGCAGACCACTTCGGTACGGATCATGCCATGGCTGATATCACGGATCTCGACCATCGCGCTGTCGCCAATCGGCGCATAGAAGCTCGGCCAGCCGCAGCCGGAATCGAACTTGGTTTTGGAGTCGAACAGCGGTGCGTTGCAGCAGATGCAGTGGTAAACGCCGTCGGTTTTGGTGCCGTTGTATTTACCGGAGAACGGTCGCTCGGTGCCCTTGAGGCGGCAAACGTTGTACTGCTCCGGATCAAGCATGGCCCGCCATTCTTCCAGGGTTTTTTCCAACTTTTCCATTGATACACCTCAGCAGCTGAAAAAGCCCGATCTGTACCTTTTCCACGGATCGGGCGGCACGTATGATTGCGCCTCGTCAAACGCCAGTCTGGCAGCCAGACCACGCGCATTCAAACGGATTTATGAGTGCCGCCACTCAAGGCGTCAGGCCTGTGTGAATACGCAGGATTCCCAGCACGGTCGTTCACACGCCGCCTGGATCGTTCATTTTCGGGAACACATCGCCATGCAGGTCAGCAAATCGAACAAGCTCGCCAACGTCTGCTACGACATTCGCGGCCCAGTGCTCAAGCACGCCAAACGCCTGGAAGAGGAAGGTCATCGCATCCTCAAGCTGAACATCGGCAACCCGGCGCCCTTTGGTTTCGAAGCGCCGGACGAAATTCTTCAGGACGTGATCCGCAACCTGCCGACCGCCCAGGGCTACAGCGACTCCAAAGGCCTGTTCAGCGCCCGTAAAGCCGTGATGCAGTACTACCAGCAAAAGCAGGTGGAAGGCGTCGGCATTGAAGACATTTACCTGGGCAACGGCGTTTCCGAGCTGATCGTGATGTCGATGCAGGCCCTGCTCAACAACGGCGACGAAGTGCTGGTGCCGGCCCCCGACTATCCGCTGTGGACCGCCGCAGTGAGCCTGGCGGGCGGCAACCCGGTGCATTACCTGTGCGACGAGCAGGCCAACTGGTGGCCGGACCTGGCCGACATCAAGGCCAAGATCACCCCGAACACCAAGGCCCTGGTGATCATCAACCCGAACAACCCGACCGGCGCGGTGTATTCGAAAGAAGTCCTGCTGGGCATGCTGGAACTGGCCCGTCAGCACAATCTGGTGGTGTTCTCCGACGAGATCTACGACAAGATCCTGTACGACGACGCCGTGCACATCTGCACCGCCTCGCTGGCACCGGACCTGCTGTGCCTGACCTTCAACGGCCTGTCCAAGTCCTATCGCGTGGCCGGCTTCCGCTCCGGCTGGATCGCCATTTCCGGCCCGAAACACCACGCCCAGAGCTACATCGAAGGCATCGACATGCTGGCTAATATGCGCCTGTGTGCCAACGTGCCGAGCCAGCACGCAATCCAGACCGCACTCGGTGGTTATCAGAGCATCAACGATCTGGTATTGCCCCAAGGGCGTCTGCTGGAACAGCGTAATCGTACCTGGGAACTGCTCAACGACATTCCGGGCGTGAGCTGCGTCAAACCGATGGGTGCGCTGTATGCGTTCCCGCGGATCGATCCGAAAGTCTGCCCGATCCACAACGACGAGAGATTCGTGCTCGACCTGCTGCTCTCGGAAAAGCTGCTGGTGGTACAAGGCACAGCCTTCAACTGGCCATGGCCAGACCATTTCCGCGTGGTCACCCTGCCACGGGTCGACGACCTGGATCAGGCCATTGGCCGGATCGGCAACTTCCTCAAGTCCTATCGCCAGTAAATGGCCTGTCACCGTGCGACGCGGATAAAAGTCGCACGGTGATTAATTCAGCAACACTTCTGTGCGCCCTGCCCTGCCTCGTTGTTTCAAGCGCTGACTGACGACACGCTTCATGCCCACGCCCAATAACGGCGGGGGCCTGTGAAGCTAATCGGCTGACAACCGTTTCCCATGTCGACGTCGGAAATGCCCTTCAAGCAGCTAGACTGTTGCCGTAGGACACAGTTTGAAATAGTCACCCGGTTGAATAGCCCGGTGCAGCACCTTATATACCCCGCAGTACGCTACATCTTTAGCACGAGGAGATTTCTACAACCATGATGCGCATTTTGCTGTTTTTGGCCACTAACCTGGCGGTCGTGCTGATTGCCAGCATCACCCTGAGCCTTTTCGGCTTCAACGGGTTCATGGCGGCCAACGGGGTTGATCTCAACCTCAATCAGCTGCTGATTTTCTGTGCGGTCTTTGGTTTCGCCGGTTCCCTGTTCTCGCTGTTCATCTCCAAGTGGATGGCGAAAATGAGCACCAGCACCCAGATCATCAGCCAGCCGCGCACCCGGCATGAGCAATGGCTGCTGCAAACCGTCGAGCAACTGTCCCGCGAAGCCGGGATCAAGATGCCCGAAGTCGGGATTTTCCCGGCCTATGAAGCCAACGCCTTTGCCACCGGCTGGAACAAGAACGACGCACTGGTCGCGGTCAGCCAGGGCTTGCTCGAGCGTTTCTCGCCGGATGAAGTGAAAGCCGTTCTGGCCCACGAAATCGGTCACGTGGCCAATGGCGACATGGTCACCCTGGCGCTGATCCAGGGCGTGGTGAACACCTTCGTGATGTTCTTCGCCCGGATCATCGGCAACTTTGTCGACAAGGTGATCTTCAAGAACGAAGAAGGCCAGGGTATCGCCTACTACGTGGCGACCATCTTCGCTGAACTGGTCCTGGGCATCCTGGCCAGCGCCATCGTCATGTGGTTCTCGCGCAAGCGCGAATTCCGCGCCGACGACGCCGGCGCACGCCTGGCCGGTACCAGCGCAATGATCGGTGCCCTGCAGCGCCTGCGTGCCGAACAAGGGTTGCCGGTGCACATGCCGGATACCCTGAATGCCTTCGGCATCAACGGTGGTCTCAAACAAGGGTTCGCCCGCATGTTCATGAGCCACCCGCCGCTGGAAGAACGCATCGACGCACTGCGTCGCCGGGGCTGACAGGTTCCGCAGCACTAAAAGAAAAGGCCCGCAGTGAATGCGGGCCTTTTTTTGTCTGTTTGATTAATGCGGTGCTCTTCAGGCCCTCTTCGCGGGCAAGCCTCGCTCCTACAGGTCTTGTGTCGTTCACATAATCGGCGAATTACACAAAGCCTGTAGGAGCGAGCGGTGCGGCGATCCAACTTGCCCGCGAAGAGGCCAGCAAGCTCAACACACCTTAATGGCTGGAAACCCGATACACACGCTCCTCAAGCCGCGTGACACCGGCCTCGAGAAACTTCCAGCTCTCACCCAGGACGTCCTGGTCTTCCAGGATCTTCAGCTCCCACGAAGCCCCCAGCAGCCGTTGCACTTCGTCATCAAGCACAGCAAATGGCGGTCCGGCCATTTGCTTCTGGTCGTAATCCAGCGTAATCAAAATCCCTAAAGAATCCTTCGGCAGAATCCGGATCAGATGAGCCGCGTATTGTTCACGCATCGCTGGCGGCAAGGCGATCAGCGCCGCGCGGTCGTACAGTGCGCTGCAATCGGCAACATCGCCTGCCGTCAACTCGAAGAAATCGCCGCACCACAACTCGATCGACCCGGCCCGATAGACGTTGAAAGGTCCCTGCTCGCTGATTGCCGGGTCCAGTTGATGCTCATTGAAAAAGTCCTCGATGGCCTTTTCCGACAACTCGATACCCAGCACCTCATGACCGCAGTGCGCCAGCCACAACAGGTCCAGGCTCTTGCCACACAACGGCACCAGTACGCGAGAACCTTCATCAAGGCCCAGTTGCGGCCAGAACCGTTGCAGATAGGGATTTACTTCCGGCAGATGAAAGCCGATCTGATTCGACGCCCACCGTTTGTGCCAAAACTCCGGCTGCATAATTAACCCCGAAAAATTCGATCAAAAGACTCTAAAACTTATATTAGATTTAGATCAATGATCTGACTGAAGATGCTGCCATCTTACTCCCAGGAGCTCAATTATGTTCCCCAGCCTGTATATCTCTCATGGCTCCCCCATGCTGGCCCTGGAACCTGGCGCCAGTGGGCCGGCCCTTGCGAATCTGGCCGCGACAATGCCCAAGCCCAAAGCCATCGTGATCGTTTCCGCGCACTGGGAAAGCAGCGAATTGCTGGTCGGCGGCAACCCCCAACCCGAAACCTGGCACGACTTCGGCGGTTTTCCGCGGGCCTTGTTCGAGGTGCAGTACCCGGCACCCGGCAGCCCGCAACTGGCGACAGAGGTTGTCGAGCTGCTGAAGACCGATGGCCTGCCTGCGCGCATCGACGCCAAGCGCCCCTTCGACCACGGCGTTTGGGTACCCTTGTCGTTGATGTACCCGCAGGCCGATGTCCCGGTGGTGCAGGTCTCGCTGCCCACCCGTGGCGGCCCGGCGCTACAAACCCGCGTCGGACATGCCCTGGCCAGCCTGCGTGAGCGCGGCGTGCTGTTGATCGGCTCTGGCAGCATCACCCACAACCTGCGCGAACTGGACTGGCACGCCGGCCCGGAAAGCGTCGAACCCTGGGCCAAGGCGTTCCGCGACTGGATGATCGAAAAACTCGAAGCGAACGATGAAGCCGCGCTACACGACTATCGCCAGCAAGCGCCGAACGCGGTGCGCAACCACCCGAGTGACGAACATCTGTTACCGCTGTACTTCGCCCGCGCGGCCGGGGGCGAGTTCAGCATTGTGCACCAAGGGTTCACCATGGGGGCGCTGGGGATGGATATCTATCGTTTCGGCTAATAAGTCGACCGCCGCCCCCGCTCAAACGTCGGACACAAAACAGCAGGCAAAAAAAATCCCCGAACCAGTCGGGGATTTTTTATGTTCGATCAATCAGCCCGAGAGCGGATCAATCTTCGCGGTAGCGACGCAGCTTCAACTGCTTACCGGCAACGCGAGTGTCCTTCAGTTTGGTCAGCAGACGCTCCAGACCATCTTCCGGCAGCTCGACGAGGCTGAAGCTGTCACGCACCTGAATGCGACCGATGGCTTCACGCGCCAGACCACCTTCGTTGAGGATGGCGCCCAGCAGGTTCTTGGCAGCGATACCATCACGCGCGCCCAGCGCGGTACGGCAACGAGCACGGCCTTCAGCCAGCGGGATCGGAGCACGACGCTCGCGGTCACCACGGTCCGGACGATCACCGGAACGCTCTGGACGATCGCCACGCGGTGCATTGTTCGGCACCAGCGGACGTTCTTTCTCGATCGCGGCCAGGGTCAGCGCTTGACCGTTGGTAGCCTTGCGCAGCAGAGCTGCGGCCAGGGCACGCGGGCTGCAACCGATGTCGGCAGTCAGACGATCCAGCAGATCACCGTGAGTCGACTCGGCATCACCTACCAGCGGCGACAGGCTGTTGGTCAGTTTCTTGATGCGGGCATCGAGAACAGCTTGAGCGTCCGGCAGGCGAACTTCGGCAACTTTCTGACCGGTAACACGCTCGATCACTTGCAGCATGCGGCGCTCACGAGGAGTGACCAGCAGCAGCGCGCGACCTTCGCGACCGGCACGGCCGGTACGGCCGATACGGTGAACGTAGGATTCCGGGTCGTACGGCATATCAACGTTGAACACGTGAGTGATACGCGGAACGTCCAGGCCACGAGCGGCAACGTCGGTCGCCACAACGATGTCCAGACGGCCATCCTTGAGGGATTCGATGACGCGCTCACGCTGGTTCTGAGCAATGTCACCGTTCAGCGCAGCGGCTTTGTAGCCTTTGGCTTCCAGGGCACTGGCCAGGTCCAGGGTCGCTTGCTTGGTGCGCACGAACATGATCAGGGCGTCGAAATCTTCCACTTCCAGCAAGCTGAGAACGGCAGAAGTCTTCTGGTCAGCGTGAACCAACAGGTGAGCCTGTTCGATCGCGGTAACGGTCTGAGTCTTGCTCTGGATCTTCACATGCTTCGGATCGCGCAGGTGGCGTTCGGCGATGGCACGGATCGATTGCGGCAGGGTGGCCGAGAACAATACGGTCTGACGGGTTTCCGGCATGGCCTTGAAGATAACTTCCAGGTCGTCCATGAAGCCCAGCTTGAGCATTTCGTCCGCTTCGTCGAGAACCAGGTGGTTCACGGTAGCCAGGACTTTTTCGTCGCGACGCAGGTGGTCGCACAGACGGCCCGGAGTGGCGACAACAATCTGTGCGCCATTACGGATTGCTTTCAATTGTGGGCCCATCGGCGCGCCGCCGTAGACAGCCACAACAGTTACGCCCGGCATTTGCTTGGCGTAGGTTTCGAAAGCGGTTGCAACTTGTAGCGCCAACTCACGAGTTGGGGCCAGGATCAGAGCTTGCGGCTCGCGCTTGGACGGATCAATGCGGTGCAGGATCGGCAGGGCAAAGGCAGCGGTTTTACCGGTACCGGTTTGCGCCTGGCCAATCATATCGTGACCGGCGAGAATGATCGGGATCGACTGCTGCTGAATGGCCGAAGGCTCTTCATAGCCGGTAGCGACTACTGCAGCGACAATATTAGGGTGAAGTTCAAGAGCGGCGAAGCCGCCGATTTCCTGGGTCATGGGTCTGCCTCTAAGTGCATCCGCAAAGACCCATGCTCCAAAGCTGCGCATGCCGTGTTGAGACTCAAGAGTCGCCCTGGCAGCTTTGTCGGCGGGGATTTGCGAAAACGAATGAATGAAAAGAATCGTCAAGGAAGAGTCCGCGGGGCGGACGTGCAGCCGAAGCTGGCTTCGGGGAATTGCGCTACCTAAACGCGGCCCGGTTAAAGGCCGGCGCGCACTATACCGGAATTCGGCCAAAAAGGGAGCTTTTTTTATCGGAAAAAACCGGCATACGCCGTTGTGTCACGGGCTTTGCGGATAATCGTACAACCGTCTATTTTGCAAAGGCCCGGCCCTGCTGACGATGGCGCTAAAACGGTTCACCCTTGCGACGCAGACCTTTGGTCTGACGCCCCCCTTCCCGCCCGAGGAAATGCTCCATGAATCAGCCCAGCCCCAGTCGTGTCACCCGTGAAAGACACGGTCATGTCCTGATGATCGGCCTGGATCGGGTGGCCAAGCGCAATGCCTTCGACCTCGACCTGCTCAATGCGCTCAGCCTGGCCTATGGGGAATTCGAAGCCGACAGTGAGGCGCGGGTCGCGGTGGTGTTCGCCCATGGCGAGCATTTCACTGCCGGGCTCGACCTGGTCAGCGCCGGCGCAGCCCTGGCCGAAGGCTGGCAGGCACCACCCGGTGGCTGCGATCCCTGGGGCGTGTTCGGCGGCCCCCGCGTCAGCAAACCGGTGATTGTCGCGGCGCAAGGCTACTGCCTGACCGCGGGCATCGAATTGATGCTGGCCGCCGACATCAACCTGTGCGCCAGCAATACCCGTTTTGCCCAAAAGGAAGTGCAGCGCGGACTCCTCCCGTTCGGTGGCGCCACCTTGCGCCTGCATCAGGTCGCCGGCTGGGGCAACGCCATGCGCTGGCTGCTCACCGGCGATGAATTCGATGCACATGACGCCTTGCATCTGGGCCTGGTGCAGGAAGTCATGGCCAGCGAGGACTTGCTGCCACGGGCGATCGAGTTGGCCGAGAGGATTGCGAGGCAGGCACCGCTGGGGGTTCAGGCGACGTTGATGTCTGCGCGACAGGCGCGCTACGAGGGTGAAATTGCTGCGACCCAAGCATTGCCGGCACTGGTGAAGAAACTGCTCAACAGCGAGGACGCCAAGGAGGGTGTGCGGTCGATGATCGAGAAGCGGCCAGGCGTCTTCAAAGGCTGCTGACAGATCGGCTTTTGTGGCGAGGGAGCAAGCTCCCTCGCCACAAATGACCTCATCGCATTAAGTCGCCGGCCGAATATCCTTGATCAGCGATTGCAACGAATACCCCAACCGCGGCGCCAGGCCTTCCGCGCGAGCGATCAGCCCTTCCATGTCCAGCTCCTGATCCAGCTCCGATGGCACGATCAGAATCACGTTGCCCTCCTTCACCGGCAGTTCCCAGTAATGCCGGTGATAGAGACCGCGCAACAACGCTGCACCCAACGGCTTGCCGTCGTCGGTGGCCCACTGGTTGATCACCAGCCAGCCCCCCGGATTCAAGCGTTTCTGACAGTTTTCCAGAAAGCTCCAGGCCAGATGCCCGACACCCGGCCCGACATCGGTGTACAAGTCGACGAAAATCAGATCGGCCGGTTCAGCCGTATCGAGCAACTCCAGCGCATCGCCGACGCGGATGTACAGCCGCGGATCGTCATCCAGCCCCAGGTATTCGATGGCCAGGCGCGGTACGTCAGGGCGCAGCTCGATGGCTTCGACATCTTCCAGTGGCAGGAACTTCAAGCAAGCCTGGGTCAGTGTCCCAGCACCAAGGCCGAGGAACAGCGCGCTTTCCGGCTGCTCGTGGCACAGCGCACCAATCAGCATCGCGCGGGTGTAATCGTACTCGAGCCAGCTAGGGTCGGCGGTGAACACGCAGCTCTGTTCGATGGCGTCACCGAACTCCAGAAAACGGTAATCGGCCACTTCCAGCACGCGAATCACGCCGAACTCATCCTGCACCTCGGCGAGCAGATGCTCGACGCGCTCCTCAGTCATTTCGTCTCCTGATCGTTACCGGCCCCGGCAACACGATAAACCGCAACATAAAGCGGCAAAGGCGCGATTGTCCGCGAAGCGACGGGAGCAGGTCACGCACTAATTGCTGATAACATAACCGTCCGAGCGTAAAACACTAGAGACTGCGATGAGCCAACCCTGGAGCCCTGACAGCTGGCGCGCCCTGCCGATCCAGCAACAACCTCAATACCCCGACGCGGCGCATTTGCTGCACGTCGAGCAAACCCTGGCGAGCTATCCGCCACTGGTGTTTGCCGGTGAAGCGCGGGAGTTGCGCCGTCAGTTTGCCGAAGTCACCCAGGGCCGGGCATTTCTGTTGCAGGGCGGCGACTGCGCCGAAAGCTTCGCCGAATTCTCCGCCGCGAAAATTCGCGACACCTTTAAAGTGTTGCTGCAAATGGCGATCGTCATGACCTTCGCCGCCGGTTGCCCGGTGGTCAAAGTCGGACGCATGGCCGGTCAGTTCGCCAAACCCCGTTCGGCCAACGATGAAACCATCAACGGCGTGACGCTGCCGGCCTACCGTGGCGACATCGTCAACGGCATCGGTTTCGACGAAAAAAGCCGCGTACCGGACCCGGATCGCCTGCTGCAGTCCTACCACCAGTCCACCGCGACCCTGAACCTGCTGCGCGCCTTTGCCCAGGGCGGCTTTGCCGATCTGCATCAGGTACACAAATGGAACCTGGACTTCATCGCCAACTCGGCACTGGCCGAGAAATACAGCCACCTGGCCGATCGCATCGATGAAACCCTGGCCTTCATGCGCGCCTGCGGCATGGACAGCTCGCCGCAACTGCGCGAAACCAGTTTCTTCACCGCCCACGAAGCGCTGCTGCTGAACTACGAAGAAGCCTTCGTGCGTCGCGACAGCCTGACCAACGACTACTACGACTGCTCGGCCCACATGCTGTGGATCGGTGACCGTACACGTCAACTGGACGGTGCTCACGTCGAATTCCTGCGCGGGGTGCATAACCCGATCGGGGTCAAGGTCGGCCCGAGCATGAACCCTGAAGACCTGATTCGCCTGATCGATGTGCTCAACCCGGACAACGACCCGGGTCGCCTGAACCTGATTGCGCGGATGGGCGCGAACAAGGTCGGCGATCACCTGCCGCAGCTGATTCGCGCGGTGCAGCGCGAAGGCAAGCAAGTGCTTTGGAGCTCCGACCCGATGCACGGCAACACCATCAAGGCCAGCAGCGGCTACAAGACCCGCGACTTCGCGCAGATCCTTGGCGAGGTGAAGCAGTTCTTCCAGGTTCACGAAGCGGAAGGCAGTTATGCCGGCGGCATACACATCGAAATGACCGGGCAGAACGTCACCGAATGCATCGGCGGCGCGCGGCCGATTACCGAAGATGGGTTGTCGGATCGTTATCACACCCATTGCGACCCGCGGATGAATGCCGATCAGTCGCTGGAACTGGCGTTTTTGATTGCAGAGACCCTGAAGCAAGTCCGCCGTTAAATCGCGTTAAGCCCTTCGCGGGCAAGCCTCGCTCCTACAGGTTTTGGGTCGTTCACATTTCCGGTGGACGACATAAAACCTGTAGGAGCGAGGCTTGCCCGCGAAGGCGTCAATTCAAACAACACTGAATTGAGCCAACGCCCCCCGCAACCGCGCCGCACTCGCCCGCGGGCAATTCAGCTGAAGCCGCTCAAGCCCCAACCAGTCCGCCATCCACCGCAGATTGACCGCCAACGCCAGCATCCCTTCATCATCCAGCCCCGGCTCTTCCTCATGCACGGCATGCACCGCCAACCGGCCTGACGCTCGTTCGGCTCGCAAGTCGACCCGCGCAGCAATCCGCTCATTGTGCAAAAACGGCAAGACGTAATAGCCGTAGACGCGTTTATGCTGCGGCGTATAAATCTCCAGCCGATAACGGAAATCGAACAATCGCTCGGTACGGCTGCGCTCCCAAATCAGCGAATCGAATGGTGAAAGCAGCGCACTGGCCTCGACCTTACGCGGCACTTTCGGCTCAGCCAGGCAATAAGCCGGTTGCCGCCAGCCTTCAACTCCACAGACCAGCAGCTTTCCGCCCTCGACCAGCTCCGCCAGACGCGGCCGGCTGTCTGCCGGGCTCAAGCGAAAATAGTCCCGCAGGTCCTTTTCCGTGCCGACGCCCAACGCCGTGGCCGCATGCAGCAATAACCCGCGCTGGGCTTCGGCTTCACTGAGCAAGGGCTGCTGCAGAAGCGCCGAAGGAATCACCCGTTCCGGCAAATCATAAAGCCGTTCGAACCCGCGCCGGCTGGCCACGGTCACTTCACCGGCGGCGAACAACCATTCAAGCGCATGCTTTTCAGCGCTCCAGTCCCACCACGGCCCTGCCCGTTCCTGACGGGTCGACAGGCTGCCCGCCCCCAGCGCACCGAGCTCCTGGACCGACGCTAAAACACGGCGAATCGTGTCCTGCTGCTCACGACCGAAACGCGCCAGTTGCTGGTAGATATCTTCGCCACGGGAAGCGCGCTGCATGCGCCAGCGCATCAAGGGGTACATCGACAACGGTAATAACGAAGCTTCGTGGCCCCAATACTCGAACAACGTGCGCCGACGGCCCTGACTCCAGGCAGCCTGATCGAGCAAGTCGGTTGAATAATTGCCAAGACGGGAAAACAAGGGAAGGTAGTGCGAACGCACCAATGCATTGACCGAATCGATCTGCAGAATGCCGAGCCGTTCGATCAGCCGGTTGAGCTGAACCGGCTTGGTCGCCGCCGGCGGCTGGCGCCCGTTGAACCCTTGGGCAGCCAGCGCCAGACGCCGAGCCTGTTTGAGGGAAAAGGACAGTGTGGCGGGCATGAGCATCTCCTTGTCTGCTCGCAACCTACCTCACCCGAAAGTAGTTTGTGTAGCGATGGCATCATCATTTGTGCATCGGATCATCCCAGAACGGTCTTACTGCCTCATGCTCCACATCTGCGCGGCTCACGCCGATATCCTTCAGTGCTTCGTCGCTCAAGCTCGCCAGTAATTCACGTTCACGGTGAAGTTCGTACCAGCGACTAAACTTGTGCAGCAGATCGGATACCGCGTGGATTGAGAATTTTTGTTCCGTTACATGCTCGTTGTGACCTTTCATCGTGTAGCCCTCCTTTAGGGATGGATCCAGTCTCGCCGCAGCGCTAAGATCAATCCAACGAATGTTTCTGATGGCATACATCTCGGAGATTGATGAATGTCCGCCTACCCCAGTATCGACACCGATGTACTGCGCACCTTCGTCGCGATCGCTGATCAGGGCGGCTTTACCCGCGCCGGGGAAATGGTCAACCGCACCCAGTCGGCGGTGAGCATGCAGATGAAACGTCTGGAAGAAGACGTGTTGCAGCGCCAGCTGTTCGAACGCGACGGGCGCCAGGTCAAGCTGACCGCCGAAGGCCAGGTGTTGCTCGGCTATGCGCGGCGCATCCTCAAACTCCACAGCGAAGTCTTCAATACCCTGCGCGAGCCGCACATGGTCGGCACGGTGCGCATCGGCACGCCCGACGATTACGTGATGCGCTTTCTGCCGGGCATCCTGTCGCGCTTCGCGCAGTTCTACCCGCTGATCCAGATCGAGGTTCATTGCGAATCGACCCGGCAACTGTTGCAGCGCCAGGACCTGGACCTATCCATCGTCACCCGCGAGCCGGGTAACGAGATCGGCCAGTTGTTGCGCAAGGAGCGCTTTGTCTGGGCCGAGGCCCAATGCTTCAACGCCCACGAGCAGACGCCGCTGCCGCTGGCGATGTTCAATAGCGATTGTTTCTGCCGTGCCTGGGCGTGTAATGCGCTGGAAGCCATGGGTCGCGATTATCGCATTGCCTACAACAGCTCCAGTCTGTCGGCGTTGATGGCCGTGGTCAGCGCGGGGCTTGCGATCACCGCGCAACTGGAAAGCCTGATCACGCCAGACATGCGCATCCTTGGCGCCGACGAAGACCTGCCGCTGTTGCCGGAAGCCAGCATCATGCTGATCCGCAACCTGAACAACCCTTCACCGATCACCGAATGCCTGGCCGAGCACATCGTCGAAGGCTTCAAACTTTAAAGGCGAGCATCACCGCGCAGCACACCAGAAACCCACAGAACAGCCCGCGCAACAGCCGCTCCGGCAGTGCGTGGGCGATTCTCACGCCCCAACTGATGCTCATCAATCCACCGACCGCCAATGGAATACCGATCGCCCAGTGCACCTGATGGTGCACCGCATAAGTCGCCAACGTGACGCCCGTGCTCGGCAATGCCAGTGCCAGCGACAAGCCCTGGGCAACCACTTGGCTGGTACCGAACAGACTGGTCAACACCGGCGTGGCCACCACCGCCCCACCCACGCCAAACAACCCGCCCATGGTCCCGGAAGCCGCGCCGAGCACACCCAGCCACGGCCATGAATAATGCATCTGTGAAGACGCCGGCGCAGTGGCGGCGAACATTCGCACCAGGTTGTAGGCCGACAGCGCGACCAGGAACGCGACAAACCCCACGCGCATGGTTTGCGCATCGATGCCCACCGCCCAGATCGAACCGATCCAGGCGAAGCAGAATCCCATCGAAGCCAATGGCAGCGCATGACGCAATTCGATGCGATTGCGCTGGTGATAACGCCATAGCGCCAGCATCACGTTCGGCACCACCATCACCAGCGCCGTGCCTTGGGCGACCTGCTGATCGAGACCGCACCACACGCCCAGCAGCGGAATCGCCACCAACCCGCCACCAATGCCGAAGAGCCCGCCGAGGGTGCCCATGGCGGCGCCAAAAACCAGGTACATCACGAACTCAATCACAGGCGGTTTCCTCTTGTCAGGCCGCTCATCCTACGCAGTCGGCTCTGGCAGGGAAACGCATAGCAACGCACAATGGCTGTGCCAAATTCGCATAAGCGTTAATGAAGCCATGAACCCCAATCAATTGACCGAACAACTCGGACTGTTTCTGGATGTGCTGGAGACCGGCAGTTTTTCCGCTGCATCCCGCCGTCATCCCCTGACGCCATCGGCGGTGGCGCGACGTATCGATAGCCTGGAAAGCGCCGTCGGCAGTCAGCTGTTCATTCGCAGCACCCACGCGGTGCGGGCTACCCCGGCAGGCTTGGCCTTTGCCGAGCGCGCGCGGCGGATCGTCGCGGAACTGCGGCTGGCGCGGGCGGAAGCGGTGTCCCTGAGCAACGCGCCGGAAGGCTTGATTCGGGTCGATGCGCCGGCAGCGTTCGGACGACGCCATCTGGCACCGGTGATTGCCGACTTCCTGACCCTTTACCCCGGCCTCGACGTGCAATTGCACCTGATCGACAGCTTTGTCGACATGCAGGGTTCGAACCTGGGCAAGGTCGACCTGGTACTGCGTGCCGGGCAAATGGCCGATACCCGGCTGGTGGCCACGCCGCTGGCGAGCATGGTGCGCATCGCCTGCGCCAGCCCCGATTACCTGCAACGCCGTGGCGTGCCGACCGAGCCGGCGCAATTGGTCGACCACGACGGTCTGGATTGGGATGGCCTGGCTCCGCCGTTCGCCTGGCGCTTCGAGCGGGATGGGCAGATGCACTTGCACCGGCCTGCGCGAATCCGCATGAGCGCCAACAACGCCGAGGCGCTGGTCTGCGGCGCACTGGCCGGGTTGGGTGTCGCGCATCTGCCGACCTGGCTGGCCAGTGAGTATTTATTGCGCGGCGAACTGCTGCCGCTGTTCTGCGAACAAGGTCTGCCAAAACCGGAAAGCACCGGTATTTATGCGTTACGCCTGGAGCAGCAGCCCAGTTCGCGTAGCCGTTTGCTGCTGGAATACCTGAAGACCCGTTTCAGCCCCATCCCACCGTGGGATCTGGCGCTGCAAACCAACCTCGACCGCCACTAGTCCATAATTATCTGGCGCATTAAAGATTCGCCCGCTAGATTCATGACGATCACTGATCAAGGCTTTGAAATGAACACCGAGCGCGACACCCCGGACAACTGCGATAACCTGCTGCTGGATAATCAGGTCTGCTTCGCCCTGCATTCCACTTCATTGCTGATGACCAAGGTTTACAAGCCGCTGCTGCAAGCGCTGGGCCTGACGTACCCGCAGTACCTGGCAATGATGGTGTTGTGGGAAAAGGACGGATTGACGGTCGGCGAAATCAGCAGCCGACTACTGACCGACCCCGGCTCCCTCACCCCGCTGCTCAAACGCCTGGAAGCCGAAGGCCTGCTGAGCCGCACCCGCAGCCGCGAAGATGAACGGGTGGTGATTGTCGAACTCACCGAGCAAGGCCATGCGCTGCGAGACAAAGCGCGCGATATTCCGCAGTGCATCCTCGGCGCCAGCGGGCAGACGCTGGAGCAGTTGAAGAAGCTGCAAACGGATCTCCAGGAGCTGCGCAGCCACCTGCAAGACAGCCTTTAGACCGCGTTATCGTTCTTCGCGGGCAAGTCGGATCGCCCGCGAAGGCGTCCTCCCCCGTCGCAAAAAAATTCACTTCGCATAAATCCCGCACGAAAGCCTCTATCTCAAGCATCTCCCGCCTGATCGAATCTCCAGGTGATGGGCAGGGTCAGTTTTTTTCAAAAAATTATCTTGCGCGCTAAATATTAGCGAGCTACATTCACTTCGCACTTACTTAGCGCGCAAACATTTAGCGCGAAACACCCAATCCGAAACGAGGCTCACACCATGCAAACTCTCTACACCGCAATCGCAACCTCCACCGGCGGCCGTGACGGTCGTTCGATCTCCAGCGACAACGTCCTCGACGTCAAACTCGCGACCCCGAAAGAACTCGGTGGCGCCGGCGGTGCGGCAACCAACCCTGAACAATTGTTCGCCGCCGGCTATTCCGCCTGCTTCATCGGCGCGCTGAAATTCGTCGCCAGCCAGACCAAACGCAAAATCCCCGACGACGCCTCGATCACTGCCCATGTCGGCATCGGCCAGATCCCTGGTGGTTTCGGCCTGGACATCGACCTGCACATCAGCCTGCCGGGCCTTGAACAAGCCGATGCACAAAGCCTGGTCGACGCCGCCCACCAGGTCTGCCCGTACTCCAACGCCACGCGTGGCAACGTCGATGTGCGCCTGCACGTTGCCGTTTAATCACTGATCTTGATCATTCGCCCACAAAAAAGCCCGACTCAATGGTCGGGCTTTTTCATTCCTCAAGCGGTGCTTATTTAGCACGGCCTTTGTAGGAACCGCCTTCGCGGGTATCGATCTCGATCATGTCGCCGATTTCGATGAAGTCAGCAACCGACAGCTCGGTACCGTTCTTCAGTTTGGCAGGCTTCATCACCTTGCCGGAAGTATCACCGCGAGCGGAGCCTTCGGTGTAGTCAACCTGACGCACGATAGTGGTCGGCAGTTCTACGGAAACCAGACGCTCTTCGAAGAAGATCGCTTCGCAAACATCGGTCATGCCTTCTTCAACGAAAGGCAGAACGGCTTCGATGTCTTCAGCGTTCAGCTCGTACATGGTGTAGTCAGTGGTGTCCATGAACGTGTAGGAGTCGCCGCTGATGAAGGACAGGGTCGCTTCTTTGCGGTCGAGGATCACGTCGTCCAGTTTGTCGTCGGCGCTGTAAACGGTCTCGGTCTTGTAACCGGTCAACAGGTTTTTCAGCTTGGTCTTCATGATCGCGCTGTTACGACCCGACTTGGTGAATTCAGCTTTCTGAACCAGCCAAGGATCGTTGTCGATACGGATCACCATACCGGGTTTCAGTTCTTTACCAGTTTTCATTGCGAATATCCGAATTTGGATGGGATTTACAAAAATCTAGGCCGCGTATCATATCCAATTTAGGTAAAACTGTACCAGCGCTGCGGCAAGATCTGCCTGCAAGGCTTGTTCCAGACACCACGCCTCGGCATGTTTTTCCAGTTCCGGCCAATGTTTGCGGGTTGATTTCCAGTACTCGCCCATTGTCTCACCTGCATTCCATGCCCGCCATAGACCGCTGATCGCCTCGCCAGCAGGTTTGGACAGGCCTTGGGTGTACAGGGTCAGGAAGGCGTCGAGCTTGTCCAGGTGGATATCTTCGTCCTGCCGATAGATGTGCCAGAGCATTGGCCGGCCTGCCCATTGCGCGCGAACAAAGGAATCTTCGCCGCGCACGGCGTTGAAATCGCAGCTCCACAGCAGCAGGTCATATTGATCCTGCCGGACGAACGGCAGCACTTGCACGGTCAGGGCATCGCGCACATGCACCGCGCCGGCCGTCAGCCCGTCCACTGCGAGCCAGCGTTCGACGTCGCCGAGAATCCGCCCCTCGGGCACCAACAGATGAGTGGGCGTCGAGTCGGCAGCCATGGCGTCGAGCCAACTGGCCAGCCCGTTATTCTCGTAGGCGAACAGCGAGATCAGCTGTGCATTCGGGGCGCGTTCAACCCCCAGGCCTTGCAGGAACTCTCGCTGAGCCTCGGGACTTTGCTGAAACTGCCGACGTCGTTCGAGCACCCCCCTCTCGCGCAGCAAGCCACCGGTGCCCTTGCGAAAACCCGGGAAGAAAAAGAACTTCTGCACGTTCTTGTACTTCACCGACGGCAAGCCGTGACAACCGACGACCCAGTCTTCGGCGCTCAGATAATCGAGGTTCATCCACAGCGGCGGCTTTTCCCGCTCGGCCATGGCCTCCATATAAGCACTCGGCAACTGGCAGGCGAACGCGGCGATAACGACATCCGCGGCTTCGGTGGGTTGCCAGTGCGCTGACCACTGCCGCACCTCGACACCCTGCTGCCACTGCTGCGTAGCGTGGATGTCGATTTCTGGACACAACCGCTCGAAGGCCCGCAGGTCATCGACCCACAAGCGCACCGTCACTGAATGTTCGGCCACCAGTTGGCGGGCCAGACGCCAGGTCACACCGATGTCGCCGAAATTGTCGACCACGGTGCAAAAAATATCCCAGCGGGTTTTCATTTCAGGCATTCCAGGTTCCCGTTGGCAAAAGCGCCGATTGTCCGCATAAATTACCCCGCGCAGAAGAGCCGACGACGATTAATCTTCGTGCGACAATCGCCA
Organism: Pseudomonas sp. 05N433; assembly: GCF_056396925.1. Lineage (NCBI taxonomy): Bacteria > Pseudomonadati > Pseudomonadota > Gammaproteobacteria > Pseudomonadales > Pseudomonadaceae > Pseudomonas > Pseudomonas sp. 05N433. The sequence continues at coordinate 105,597 of NZ_JBFTML010000008.1, forward strand.
CTCGCCCGCGACCACCCGCCAGGAGGCAGTCATGCCCTACCGTCCCCACCCGCGCCGCTCCATGCCGATCCAGCTCAATGCGCTGCAACTGACCGGCAGCATCGCCCTCGGTTTGTGGCTGGGATTTATCGCGATCGCACTGACTTGCTGGCTCGCCTGGCGCCTGTTGTTCAACGAGCAATTGGCACCCTTGGCCCAGGCGGTGGAGCAACAGGCCAAGCCGCCGGTGATTGAACAACCCGCTGCGCAAAACCCGATGTTCGAACAGTACGAGGAACACCTGCGCAGAAACGATCAGCAGCAAATGGTGGAACAGGCCAGAAGCAGCAAACACAATCTGGCCAATCCAAAATGTCAGTTCTGGCTGCAACAGGACCAGACCGCGCCGAGCGAAAAAAGCCGCGCCAACGTCCTGCAATTCTGCGATTGATCATGAAGCTCTCTATGCACAAGCCGACCGTCCACCAACTGATTATCGACAAGCTGCGGATCGATCTCGACATCGCCGAGCGTGCCGCGCAAACCGCTTACGAAACCGCGACCCACGAAGAAAACATAGCCGAAAACAAGTACGACACCCTGGGGCTGGAGGCGTCTTATCTGGCGGCCGGGCAGGCCAGGCGAGTGGAAGAAATCAGGCTGTCATTGACCCTTTGCCAGAACCTGACACTGCGGCCTTATGACGAGCGGCGCGGCATCGAGGTCGGCGCCCTGCTCGGCCTGGAAGACGAAAAGGGTCGCGAACAATGGCTGTTCCTGGCCCCCGACGCAGCCGGATTGAAGATTGATCTGGTGGGGCAACTGATTACCGTCATCACCCCTCGTTCGCCGCTGGGTAAAAGCCTGCTGGGCAAGTTCGAAGGGGATGAAGTGGAGATTCTGGTGGCGGGCGCTCGGCAACAGTTTGCTGTCACCGAGGTGATCTAGCGTCTGTTGACGCTTAATGGACCGGCAGTTCGACGCCGTCGAACAGCTCTTCCAGTTCCTGTTTGTTGTGGCACTGAATGGCCTTGGCCATCACTTCGCGGGTCAGGTGCGGAGCGAACTTCTCGATGAAGTCGCACATGAAGCCACGCAGGAAAGTGCCGCGACGGAAACCGATTTTGGTAATACTGGATTCGAACAACTCGCTGGCATCGAGCACCACCAGGTCGCTATCGAGCTTGGTATCGACCGCCATTTTCGCCACGATGCCCACACCCAGCCCCAGGCGAACGTACGTCTTGATCACGTCGGCGTCAGCGGCGGTGAACACCACTTTCGGTGTCAGGCCACGGTGACTGAAGGCTTCGTCGAGTTTCGAACGGCCGGTGAAACCGAATACGTACGTCACGATCGGGTATTCGGCCAGGGCTTCGAGGGTCAGCTTCGACAGCTTGGTCAGCGGGTGGCCCTGAGGCACGACCACGCAGCGGTTCCAGCGATAGCACGGCATCATCACCAGATCACCGAACAGCTCCAGGGCTTCGGTGGCGATGGCGAAATCGACGGTGCCGTCCGCAGCCATCTCGGCGATCTGCATCGGCGAACCCTGGTGCATGTGCAGGGCAACATCCGGGTATTGCTTGATGAAATTGCTGATCACCGGTGGCAATGCATAACGCGCCTGGGTGTGGGTGGTGGCGATCGACAGGGTGCCTTTTTTCTCGTTGGAGAATTCCTGGGCGATCTGTTTGATGCTTTCAACTTTGCGCAGGATCTCACCGGCGGTGGTGATGATGCGCTCGCCAGCCGGGGTAACGCGGGTCAGATGCTTGCCGCTGCGGGCGAAAACCTCGACCCCCAATTCGTCTTCCAGCAGACGAATCTGTTTGCTGATGCCCGGTTGCGAGGTGTAGAGGCTTTGGGCTGTAGCAGAAACGTTGAGGTCGTGGTGCGCCACTTCCCAGATGTAGCGCAATTGTTGAAGCTTCATATGAATCCCTCAAAGCAGGTAGACGCCACGGGCATCAGCGACGGTATATAACTATATTAATGGTTAGACCAATAAATCTAGAACTTTTTTGTCAAAATGCCATTATTCGTGTTCTAGCGATCCTCTTTGCGGCGACGCTCTACCAGCGGCACCAAATAGACCGGCACCCTGGCCAGTTGCAACACGCGCGCAGCGGTTCGACCCAACGGCGTTTCCGCGCCAGCACCATGGCTGTGACTCCCTACGATCAGTAAATCGACAGAGAGTTTCTGCGCCTGGTCGAGAATCACCTGCGACGGATCGCCCTGCAGCACCCGCACAGCCTGAATCCGCTGCAAATCCTGCTCTCCTTCATCCCCCAGCTCTTCGCGAAAGTTGTCGAGCACCCGTTGCTGAATATTGGCGATCACATTGTTCAGACCTTGACTGTGAAATTCGTTCAAGGCCTTCTCGTCGAGATAGCTTTGCAACACGGATTCGGCAAACAGCCCCATGGGCTCTACCGCGTGCACCACATACAAGTCGGCATTGAATGTTCGAGCCAGTTCCAAGGCATGCTGCATCACCAATGGTGCGTACAGACCCAAGTCAGTGGCATACAGCATCGAACGAATCATATGACCTCCTCAAATGCCAACATGGCGGAGATTGATTCAGCTTAGCAGTGCCGTGGCGAGTGCGGCGCCCGGCGCAACGTATTGAACCGCCGGGCTTTAAACCGACGGCTCGTTACTGATGCCATGGGGCACGTGCCCGGTGGCGACCACTTCGCGGGCCAGTTCGCAATGGCCTGCCTGATCGTCGAAAAATACGTCGGCGGCAAAGGCTTCGAGAAAAGCTGATTTGGTCAGGCCGCCAAGAAACAGCGATTCGTCCAGACGAATGTCCCATTCGCGCAAGGTACGGATCACCCGTTCATGGGCCGGCGCCGATCGCGCGGTCACCAGCGCGGTACGGATCGGACAGGCATCATCGGGAAACTCGCGCTGCAACAGATTGAGCGCCGCGAGGAAACCTTTGAACGGCCCGCCACGCAAAGGCTCGCGGGCCGCCTCACGCTCGCTGGCCTGAAACGCCGCCAGGCCTCCCGACTGATAGACCCGCTCCGACTCGTCGGAAAACAGCACCGCGTCACCGTCGAAGGCAATGCGCAATTCATCGCTGGCGGCGCGACTGGCACCGCCCGATAGAATAGTCGCTGCGGCGAATCCGGCCTCCAGCGCATTGCGCACATCTTCGGCATGGGTCGAGAGAAACAGGTCGCAACCAAAAGCCTTGAGGTACGGATAAGGACTGCGCCCGCCGACGAACGCCGCACGCGAGATCGACAGGCCATAGTGATGAATCGAGTTGAAAACCCGCAGGCCGGTGTCGGCGCTGTTACGCGACACAAGGATCACCTCGACCCGGGCACGGCCGAGACGGGTATTCAGGTTCAGGAGTTTTTCCACCAACGGGAATGCATCGCCGGGCTCGAGAATTTCGTCTTCGTGTTCGATCTGGTACTGCCGATAAGCCTCGACGCCGCTCGACAGATAGACCTTGTGGCTCTCGCTCAAGTCGAACAGCGCTCGCGAAGAAATCGCCAGCACCAGTTTGTCGTCTATGACATTTGCCATGCCCTTCCCCCTTCTTGACCGACTCAGTGGTTACGTCGGTCGATAAAACTCAAGCTGCGATACAAGGCCTCGATTCGCGGCAACTCACATCCCGCAGCCTTCGCCGCTGCCAGTGGCCGAGTGTAGATGGCGTCCAGTTCCAGCGGCCGCTTGTGCAGAAAATCGTGATGCATGCTCGGCCAGTAGTCGGGCATTTTCTCGGTCATCATGAACAGATAATCGGCGTAACCCGGCGGCATGTCATGACCGCAAGCCTTGGCCCCCTGAACCACTTCGGCCATCAAGGCCTGAATCAGCGCGCGGCTGTCGGCATCCGCCATCAACGGTGTGGTGCTGGCCCCGAGCAGCACCGACAGACCGTTGTAGGGAATATTCCAGACCAGTTTCTGCCAGCGCGCCTGCTGCAGATTCGGCATGGCCTGGGCGTCGATACCGGCCGTGCGGAACAATCCGGCGCCCTCCTCGACGATGTTCATGCGTACCTGTGCATCGGCGGCGGGGCCACTGTGGTAGCCGACATTCACCGCCCCCAGCGCTTGATGGGTGATGACCCCGGGGCCGGCGCGATGGACGCAGATCAGACAAAGCCCGCCCAGCAGGTGCAGCGAATCGGGGAGCAACTCGCGCAGATGGTCTTCGACGTCCAGGCCATTTTGCAGCAACAGCACTTTGGCATCAGGTGCCGCGGCTTGAATAATGGCCGGTGCCAGGTCCGCGTTGCTGGTGGTCTTGGCGCCCACCAGCAGCCAGTCACAGGGCGGCATGTCGGCAGCCGACGAATAGGCCTGGACCGGGTTCAGGGTCAGCGGGCCCAACGACGCATGGTCAAGATGCAAGCCGCGTTCGGCCACCGCTGAAAACTCGCTGCGCAACAGAAAATGCACATCGAAGCCGGCACGCGCCAGCATCAGCCCGTAGAAACCACCGATCGCGCCGGTACCGATAATGCCGATTGTCGGCTTGGCCACTGTGCCTGTCATGGCAGCTCCTCTGCTGGTCGATTCAACGCCTGCTCCACAGCCTCGTTGAGCGCTGTGCGGGTCAGGCGCGACTGTAGCGCCCCGAAATACTCACCGTCGCGCACCACAAACAGTGCCGGCAAATGAAAGACCCGATAACGCTCAACCACCCCGCCATTGCTTCCGGCATCGATCCAGCACAGCCGATCGACCGCCAGTTCGAGCCTGGGCAACTGCTCGCGGGCAAAACGGCAACTGGCACAGCCGACGCTGGTAAAAATCACCAGTGAAATGCCGCTCATTGCCAGCAACCGTTGGTCGGCGTCGAAATCGGTCAGTTCCGATTCGACCACTATACTGGGAGAAACAGTGTCAAGTGGCCGACACAGGGAGTCCGTGTTCATGAGACGTTATCTTCCTCATCCTGACGATGTGCCCGTCGAATTAACGTTGCTCAAACATGAGTGTATTTCGCGGCAAGAGCTGCACACTATCAGCCTCGGCGGCATGGCTTGCAATTACCACCGCGCGTGGCGCCACGGTACGGCGCTGGAAATACGCATGCCGACCCTGAACCCGGACTTGCGTTTCCTGGGTTATGTGGCGTGGTGTTTGCGACGCAAACGCGGCTATCTGGTGGGGATCGCCTTCGTCGACGAACAGACGCTGTTTTGCGCTCGGATGGGTGAGCAGATCTGCCAGATCGAACGTTACTGCCGTCAGCATGAACCCCAAAGCCAACAGCAGAACAATGAGACCCTGGCCCTCGAATGGGTCCAGCAGCACGCCGACGAGTTCTCCCACGATACAGTCAGCAAGGCATTTGCGCAGCCAATGGCCGGTTAGGGTGCATTCCCCATCAGTTTCCCCGCCACGATGGGGGAAACTGATGGGGAATGCCCATTAAACCGGTGTCTGCCCATTGTCGAGCCACGGTGTAACGCGCTAAGGTTCTGCTCCCCGACGCGCTTAATTTGCTGTGCTCCGCCGCGCGGGTTCGCTGGCGGCCGGCACCCGTGACCTGACGAGTAAACGATGGCTGATTTACCGATCAACGACCTAAACGTCGCCTCCAACGAGACCCTGATCACTCCCGATCAGCTCAAGCGTGATATCCCTCTGAGCGACGCTGCCCTGCGCACCGTCACCAAGGGCCGCGAAGTCATTCGCAACATTCTTGATGGCACCGACCACCGCCTGTTCGTCGTGATCGGGCCGTGCTCGATCCATGACATCAAGGCTGCCCACGAATACGCCGAGCGCCTGAAAGTGCTCGCGGCCGAAGTGTCCGATACCCTGTATCTGGTCATGCGCGTGTATTTCGAGAAGCCACGCACCACCGTTGGCTGGAAAGGCCTGATCAACGATCCGTACCTGGACGACTCGTTCAAGATTCAGGATGGCCTGCACATCGGTCGTCAGTTGCTGCTGGACCTGGCCGAGATGGGCCTGCCGACCGCAACCGAAGCCCTCGACCCGATCTCCCCGCAATACTTGCAGGACCTGATCAGCTGGTCGGCGATCGGCGCACGCACCACCGAATCCCAGACGCACCGTGAAATGGCTTCCGGCCTGTCTTCGGCCGTCGGCTTCAAGAACGGCACCGATGGCGGCCTGACGGTGGCCATCAACGCCCTGCAATCGGTTTCCAGCCCGCACCGTTTCCTGGGCATCAACCAGGAAGGTGGCGTATCGATCGTTACCACCAAGGGCAACGCCTATGGTCACGTGGTACTGCGCGGTGGCAACGGCAAGCCGAACTACGATTCGGTCAGCGTCGCGCTCTGCGAGCAAGCACTGAAAAAGGCCAACATCAAGCCGAACATCATGGTCGATTGCAGCCACGCCAACTCCAACAAGGATCCGGCCCTGCAACCGCTGGTGATGGAGAACGTCGCCAACCAGATCCTCGAAGGCAACCAGTCAATCATCGGTCTGATGGTCGAGAGCCACTTGAACTGGGGCTGCCAGGCAATCCCGAAAGACCTCGCCGACCTGCAATACGGCGTGTCGATCACCGATGCCTGTATCGATTGGACTGCCACTGAAAACACCTTGCGCAGCATGCATGCCAAGCTCAAGGACGTGTTGCCTAAACGCAATCGCAGCTGATCGCCGTTTCGCGCATAAAAAAACGCCAGGTTTGAACCTGGCGTTTTTTTATGCGTTGGTTTTGCTCACAGCTTGGCAGCATGCCGCTGATGACGCTCCATGTAGCGCTCCACGTAGGAGCACGATGGAATCACCGTGTAGCCCATTTCATCAGCGTATTGCAGCGCCTGCTCGGTCAAAGCCGCCGCAATGCCGCGACCACGCAACGCGTTGGGCACAAAAGTGCGATAAATATCCAGGGTCTGTTTTCCCAGATCCATATAGGTCAGGTAGGCACGATAACCGTCCACAGTGGTCTCGAACTGATGACCAGCCTGGTCATGGTGGATGGACAACGCCTCGCTCATCACTACTCCTCGCGGGTCTTTAATTCTGACCCCTACCTTACCGATGTTTTTCCGGCGAAGGAACAACTACGCCACCCCGTGCCTGAATGGACACCGAGAGAGCCGCACCAATCTCGCGCAACCGAGCACGTATCAAATAGTAGGCACCATTGGCAAAAATGCTCAAGGGACGCTCGTCATTGTGCATCGGGTGGCGGGTGTTGCCGCGGATTACGCAGGAACGGCTCGACCGAACGGGTCAAAGCCTGAACATTGCCGGATATTGAGACTTAAGACGAGCGCCCTTTGTTTAAGTCACCTCAACATGGATAAAGATATGCGAGCGGCTGCGCAAAATTCGAACACAAGTGTAGACAAACCCATCTAGACGGACTTTGGGCAAGACCAAAAAACAGCCGCCGGGCCAGGGAACTTTTTCCCAACGGCTCGCTCAGTTCGGGCCTCGTAGCTGGATATTTTTTATACAACGCAGTTAAAAGTTGCTCGAAAAAGAATCAACGCCTACAATTTTTTTTGCTTCTTGCGCTACGTCAGTTTACTTACTACAAGTAATGGGTAGTATGTACGCCGGCTATTTCCTCACTCTGAGGAGACAGCTACTTAATAGAAAGTCCTTGAAGGGGAACACGATGAACAACGTTCTGAAATTCTCTGCTCTGGCTCTGGCCGCAGTTCTGGCTACCGGTTGCAGCAGCGTATCGAAAGAAACTGAAGCACGTCTGACTGCTACTGAAGACGCAGCAGCTCGCTCCCAAGCTCGTGCAGACGAAGCTTACCGTAAAGCTGATGAAGCTCTGGCTGCTGCTCAAAAAGCACAACAGACTGCTGACGAAGCTAACGAGCGTGCTCTGCGCATGCTGGAAAAAGCTAGCCGCAAGTAATAATCCTTCGGGATTGTTATCAAGCCGATCCATTTTTTGGGTCGGCTTTTTTATTGCCTGAGGTTTCTGCAGGCCATAAAAAACCCGCCGATGCGGCCTGCATCGGCGGGTTGCTTTAACGCGTTACTGCTGCAGGTCGATCGGCGCACTCGAGACCATCGGTGCCGACGTATTCGGCACGGCGATTTCCACCGGCAGGCCATCCTCAGCGGCGACCACGTCGCGCACTACATCCCAGTTCATGCGCAAGTTGTTGGTGATGTCCTCACGCTTGAGCATCGCATTGATCACGGCGGTGTGCTTGTCGACCACCGAAGGGTTGCCTTTGTCATCCAGCGGCGTGTGCGCTTCCAGATAAACCTTGCCGCCACTGAGGCCGAACTTGTACGGATCGTTGAGGATGCGTACCGACGTCCCTACCGGCACCATGCTGGCCATTTCCAGCACGTTGTTGTTGAACATGCGGAAGCAACCGTGGCTGGTACGCATGCCAATGCCGAACTTCTTGTTCGAACCGTGGATAAGGTACCCCGGAGTGCCCAGGGTGAATTTGAATGGCCCCAGCGGGTTATCCGGGCCGGCCGGCACTACGTTCGGCAGTGGGTCGCCATCGGCGGCGTGCTCAGCCTTGATCGACGCTGGAGGGGTCCAGGTCGGGTTCGGCGTCTTGGCGACGATGCTGGTGTGGGCAATCGGCGAACCCCAGCCTTCACGGCCGATACCCAGCGGGAAGGTGTACACCACGTTCCGGCCTTTCGGGTAGTAGTAGAGGCGGTATTCAGCCAGATTGATGACGATGCCTTCACGCGGGCCAGGTGGCAGGATGAAGCGCGTCGGCAGGACGATTTCGGTACCGGCGCCCGGCAGCCATGGATCGACGCCAGGGTTGGCCGCGACCATTTCCAAATAGCCCAGGTCGTAGGTGGTGCCAAGGTCGGCGAAGGTGTCTTCGTATTTGGCCTTGATCACTTGCACCTGGCCGACAATGTCTTCACCGGGTGGTGGCAGGGGCAACTCCAATGCTGCAACGGGACCCGCCACGCAGAGCGCAGCAAGAGACAGGCAGCGGGTGACGGCGGGAAAGCGCGGCAACATCCGGAAAATCCTTCGCATGATCGACAAGGGTATAAAAACCCGATTGTACACCGCCGCCCGTTATTTCGGGGAGATGCAAGACCTGCGGCGAGGGGGATTACCTGTGGTGGAAGCTTTCCTGTGGCAAGGGAGCTACAGCTCGAACCGCAACTCAGGCCAGATCGGCGAAGTGCCGCGTTTTTGCGATTCCAGAATGGCCCGGCACAGCGAGCACAGGCGCTGGTCCTGGAAGACCGTGCGATCGACGCTCGACCAGCGTGGTTGCGCCGGCAACAGGCTGCCGCACAGGGTTCGGTCCGCCGAGCCGCCCAGTTCCAGCTGACGGGTCACCAGATGCACCCGCACTTCCTGGCAGGCGAACAGATCCAGCTGTTCGTCAGGCTCGATCAGTTGATAGGCAAAAAGGGACCAGGCGGGACGCGGCATCGGGGCCTCCAAATCGGGGGCGCCACCTTAGCCGAAACGCCGCCGCTAGAAAAGCGTCAAAGCAGCGGTTTCAGTGTCGGCCAGACATTTTCCAGCAACTTGCCCTGAGCCCCCGCCGCCGGGTGCAGGCCGTCGGATTGCATCAGGTCTGGATGACCGCCCACGCCGTCGAGAAAAAACGGCACCAACGGGATTTTTTTCTCGTCGGCCACCTTGGTGAAAGCCTCGGCAAATGCCTGGGTGTAACGCGCACCGTAGTTGGGCGGCAACTGCATGCCCAGCAGCAGTACCTTGGCACCACTGGCGCGGGAGCTGTCGATCATCGATGCAAGATTTTGTTGCAATTGTGTTGGCAGCATTCCACGCAGTCCGTCATTGCCCCCCAACTCGAGGATAACCAGCTCAGGCTTATGCTCTGCAAGCAGCGCCGGCAGGCGTGCCCGGCCTCCGGCACTGGTGTCGCCACTGATGGATGCATTGACCACCTTATCGTCGAAACCTTCGTGCTTGAGCCGTTGCTCGAGCAACGACACCCACCCCAACCGGGTATCCAGGCCGAAACCGGCGCTGATACTATCGCCAACGATCAGGACTGTACCCGCCGCTGCGTTCTGGGCCATGCACATCAAGGCCAGGCCAGCACTCAAAAACCACACACGCATCGGATTCTCCATGGGCGCAAGCATTCTCACCGCGAAGAACCTCAGCAAAGTGGTTCCCAGCGCGGAAGGTGAACTGACTATCCTGCACGAACTCAGCCTGGAACTGAACAAGGGCGATAGCCTGGCCATTGTCGGCGCCTCCGGTTCCGGCAAATCCACCCTCCTCGGTCTGCTTGCCGGCCTCGACCTGCCGAGCAGCGGCGAAGTCACTCTCGCCGGCCAAGGCCTGAGCAATCTCGACGAAGACCAGCGCGCGCGCATTCGCGCCGAGCACGTGGGGTTTGTCTTCCAATCCTTTCAACTGCTCGACAGCCTCAACGCCCTGGAAAACGTCATGCTGCCGCTGGAACTCGATGGCCGCAAAGACGCCCGTGAGCGCGCCACCGAGCTGTTGCAACGGGTCGGCCTGGGTCAACGCCTGACCCACTCGCCGCGCCAGCTCTCCGGTGGCGAACAGCAGCGTGTGGCGATTGCCCGTGCCTTCGCCGCCGAGCCCGATGTGTTGTTCGCCGATGAGCCCACCGGCAACCTCGACAGCCACACTGGCGAGCGCATCAGCGATCTGCTATTCGAACTCAACAAGGAACGCGGCACCACCCTGGTGCTGGTAACTCATGACGAACGCCTGGCACATCGCTGCCGGCGCCTGATCCGCCTTGAAGCCGGCCTGCTGGTCGCCCCTCTGGAGCCTTGATGGCACGCCTGCCGCTGTTGCGCCTGTTCAGTCTCGCCATTCGCCAACTGCTGCGCGATGCCCGCGCCGGTGAGTTGCGCGTGTTGTTCTTCGCCTTGCTGGTGGCCGTGGCGGCGAGTACCGCCATCGGTTACTTCGGCGCCCGCCTGAACGGCGCCATGATGCTGCGCGCCACCGAGTTTCTCGGCGCCGACCTGTTGCTGGAAGGCAGTTCGCCGGCGCGGCCGGAACAGATCAACAGTGGCATCGAGCTGGGCCTTGAACATGCTCAGGTGGTGGAATTTTCCAGTGTCATTGCCACCGACAACGGTATTCAGCTGTCCAGCATCAAAGCCGCCGATGACGTCTACCCGTTGCGCGGCGAACTGAAAAGCGCCCCCGCGCCGTTCGCGCAGGAAGCGCCCGGGGGCGGTCCGAAACCCGGCGAAGCCTGGGTTGAAGCGCGACTGCTGACTGCGCTGGACTTGAAGATCGGCGACAGCATCGATGTCGGCATGAAAACCCTGAAACTGGCGCGGGTGCTGACCTACGAACCGGATCGCGCCGGCAACTTCTACAGCCTGACGCCACGGGTGCTGATCAATCTCAGCGACCTCGAGGCGACCGGCGTGGTGCAACCCGGCAGCCGGGTCAGTTACCGCGAACTCTGGCGCGGCAACGCCCAGGCGCTGGAAACCTATCGTCAATTGATCAAGCCAGGCCTGGCCGCCAACCAGCGCATCCAGGATGCCCGCGATGGCAATCGGCAGATCGGCGGTGCCTTGGGCAAGGCCGAACGTTACTTGAACATGGCCAGCCTGGTAGCGGTGCTGCTGTCCGGCGTGGCGGTGGCGTTGTCGGCGACACGCTTCGCCACCCGCCGATTCGATGCCAGTGCATTGCTGCGCTGTCTGGGCCTGTCCCGCCGGGAAACCATGGTGCTGTTCAGTCTGCAACTGACGGTTCTCGGACTGCTCGCCAGCATCAGCGGCGCCCTGCTTGGGTGGCTGGCGCAGCTCGGGCTGTTTGCGCTGCTGCATGATTTACTGCCGACTGACGTTCCACCGGGAGGCCTGTTGCCGGCCATTGCGGGGATCGGCACCGGGCTGGTCGCGCTGGCCGGTTTCGCCCTGCCGCCGTTGGCCGCTTTGGGGCGAGTCCCACCGCTGCGGGTATTGCGCCGGGACTTGCTACCGATTCCCTCCAGCACTTGGATGGTCTATGGCGCGGCGTTGGGCGCCCTCGGCCTGATCATGTGGCGTTTGAGCCTGGACCTGGTGCTGACTTTCGCCCTACTCGGCGGCGGCGTGATCGCGGCACTGGTGCTTGGCGGTTTGCTCTTGCTGCTGCTCAAGAGCCTGCGCCGGATGCTGGCCCGCGCCTCATTGCCATGGCGTCTGGGGTTGGGCCAACTGTTGCGCCATCCACTGGCGGCGGCGGGTCAATCCCTGGCCTTCGGCTTAATTCTGCTGTCGATGGCGCTGATCGCTTTGCTGCGTGGCGAGCTGCTCGACACCTGGCAAAACCAGTTGCCGAAAAATGCCCCGAACTATTTCGCCCTGAACATTCTGCCGGCGGACAAACAAGCCTTCAGCGATCGGTTGATGGAGCTGTCAGCACAATCGGCACCGCTGTACCCGGTGGTGCCGGGACGGCTGATCAGCATCAATGGCAAACCGGTGCAGGAGATCGTCAGCAAGGACTCGGCCGGTGACCGGGCCATTCAACGCGACCTGAGCCTGACCTGGGCGGCGGACCTGCCGGCGGGCAACAAGCTCACCGCCGGCAACTGGTGGGATCAGCAACCGGCGGATGAACTACCCGGTGTTTCGGTGGAAGGCAAAGTTGCCGAAAGCCTCAAGCTCAAGCTCGGCGATCACATGGTGTTTAGCGTTGGCGGGGTCAATCGGGAGGCGAAAGTCACCAGCCTGCGGGAGATCAACTGGGACAACTTCCAGCCGAACTTTTTCATGATCTTCCAACCCGGCACCTTGAAGGATTTGCCGGCGACCTACCTGACCAGTTTCTATCTGGCACCCGGTCACGACCAGCAGATCGTCGACCTGTCCCGCAGTTTTCCAGCGGTGACCATCCTGCAAGTCGAAGCGTTGCTGGAGCAGTTACGCAGCATTCTCGCGCAAGTGACCCTGGCAGTGGAGTACGTGCTGTTGTTCGTGTTGGCGGCGGGGATGGCGGTATTGTTCTCCGGCTTGCAGGCCACCCTCGATGAACGTATTCGCCAAGGCGCGTTGCTGCGAGCGCTGGGCGCCGAACGGCAGTTGCTGGTCAGGGCCCGGCGAATCGAGTTCGGTTTGCTCGGCGCGGTCAGCGGGCTGTTGGCGGCATTGGGCTCGGAACTGGTGAGCCTGGTGCTCTACCGCTACGCCTTCGATCTGCCCTGGCATCCGCATCCATGGCTGCTGGTCATGCCGCTGATCGGCGCGGCGCTGATCGGCGGTGCCGGTGTATTCGGCACGCGCCGCGCCTTGAACGCCAGCCCGCTGACAGTCTTGCGCGAGGGTTGATAAACTCAAGTACGCTTGTTTAAAAACCCGATTCAAGAACTCAACCACAAGAAGTCGCCATGAGCCGTTATCGCCCTCCCCGCACCGCCGGCACCGCGCTGATCACCCCCGAAGGTGAAGCGCGGATGCGCGCCGAGTTTCATGAGCTCTGGCATGTGCGCCGACCGCAAGTGACGCAATCGGTCAGCGAGGCGGCGGCCCAGGGCGATCGCTCGGAAAACGCCGAATACACCTACGGCAAAAAGATGCTGCGCGAGATCGATAGCCGTGTGCGCTTTCTCACCAAACGGTTGGAAGCGCTCAAGGTGGTCAGTGAAAAGCCCAGCGATCCGAACAAGGTCTACTTTGGCGCCTGGGTCACGATCGAAGACGAGGACGGCAAAGAGTCGCGCTATCGCATCGTCGGCCCGGATGAGCTGGACCTGAAGCTAGGCCTGATCAGCATCGACTCACCGCTGGCCCGCGCCTTGATCGGCAAGGCACTGGACGCCGAAGTGCGAGTGCAGACACCAACCGGTGAGCAGTGCGTGTATATCGTGGCAATCGACTATTTTTGAGCCACGGTGCTCTAAGCCGTAGAACCCTGAGCCTCAGCAGCGGGCAATCAGCCCTTGGCGCGCGACGCGGGTCAGTTGCCTGATCACTTCAGGCGCGTCCTCGGCGCTGGGTGCCTGAATCACCGCCAGATCGAAACTGTCAGTCGCGAAGCGCTCCAGCGACTCGCCATCTTCGACAAACTGGATCAGGAATGCTGCCGGACCGCCGGTGCGACGTGGCCAGCCATCGAGGTAACGCAACAGCGTCGGCTGATGTTTACCGCCAAGCAGGATTTTTGGATTGCGCTGGGTGAGATGTGCCGTAATCGGCGCGGGGCGTACAACGGGGTTCAATGCATTCATTGTGTCGTGTCTCTGCCTCAAAAGTCTGCATGGCAGGTGAGAGGCAACACCGAACCAGCGCTTTAGCGGTATTTCGAAGCCTGTTTCAAGCTTCTATCGGCAACTGAATGAGTCACCTGGCGCCCCGCAAGTAGCTGTTTAAATCGGCGCATGAGCAGCATCCTAGAGAAGCTGACCGGACAGTGTCAAGAATCGCCAGCAACAAAAAAAGGCCCGCACAGTGCATCACACTGCGCGGGCCTTTTTGTCGAGTCAGAGCGGTCAGTCGGAGATGGCGCGGTCGACCGAGAGCTTGCCTGCGCCTTCGATCAGCACTGCGAGGCTGCCACCGAGCAAGGCCAGGGCGAATTCATAACCGTTGTTGGCCATGAACAGACCGTTGCTGATGTGCACCGAGAAAATCGCAACCAGCGAGAGGAAGGTCAGCCCCAACGCCGCCGGACGTGCCAGCAGGCCGATGATCAGCGCCAGACCGCCGAAGAATTCAGTACCACCAGCCAGGATTGCCATCAGGTGACCGGGCGCCAATCCAATGCTTTCCATGTACTGCGCGGTGCCGGCAATGCCGTAGCCGCCGAATGCCCCGAAGAGTTTCTGTGAGCCGTGGGCCGCGAAGATGATGCCGACGAAAATCCGCAGAATCGTCAGGCCGTAGCCAGCGCGGGTAGACAGTACCTTGTTGATCAGTGTGCTCATGCTGTGTCATCCATTGTGAGAGTGTGTTGGTTGGTCGCCATATTAATCGGTTTATCTCATGTTAAAAGCGCAAAAAACGCACCATAACAATCAGATTAGTCGATCATTTACGTAAGGCAACTTTCTGCCCCTGAGGCTCCAACGATTCCCGCTCCCGATCGAACGCCAGGTAATACTTGTTCACGCTATTAACATAGCTGACAGCCCCCATTCCCACCTGCTCCATGGCGATGCGCTCAACCTGGAAAAACCACTGATTAGGATTCAGGCCGCGCCGCCGAGCCTCGGCCCGCATGCCCTGGACCCGCTCCGGTCCCATGTTGTAGGCCGCCAGCACGAACGCCATCCGTTCGCGCTCGTTGAGTTTGGGGCTGGCAAAGAATTTGCGGCGGATCATCGCCAGGTACTTGGCGCTGGCCTGCACATTGGCATCGAGATTCTGAATGTCACTGACGCCAACCCGTTGGGCGGCCGAAGGTGTTATTTGCATAAGGCCGGTGGGGCCACCGCCATTTCTGGCGGAGGGTTGCAACGCCGATTCCTTGAAGGCCAGCGCTGCCAGGTTCAGCCAGTCCATGTCCTGGGCTTGAGCGTGTTTTTGCAGCACCGGTCGAAGTTTTTCCAGGCGCTGACGATCGGCCTTGGCCAAGGGATAGTGCACTTGATACAGGCGCCGGTAGATCCGCAGGAACGCCGCATCCTGGTCCGACGGTTGCTTGTAGGTGGTCAGGAAACGGTCGATGCTCGCCCGCAGCATCGAGGCGTCGCGGCGTACGAACCAGTATTCCTCGCCCGGCTCACGGATGAGGACCTGTCGATCGAAGCGCAACTTGGGCAGGATCTTGCCCCAGCGCTCGGCGATCGGTTGCTCGACGATGGTCAGATGGAAGATCCCGCCCTGGACCATTTCCAGTACGTCCTCGACGGCCAGGCTTGGGTCGACCCACTCGATCTTCACCGGGGGCAGTTTGTGCAGCGCGAGCTTCTGATTGATCTGGCTGACCGCATCCCCGGCAGCACTACCGGTGGGCAGCGCGAGGGTTTTACCCGAGAGTTGTTCAAGGTGGGTGTAACGCCGTTCGCCTTTGATCCCCACCAGCAGTAACGGCACGTCGCTGGCAATCGGCTCACTGGTGCTGACCGCGTGCCCCGATTGCGGATCAAGCAATTCCCCCGGCGCGACCAGATCGCCCTCCCCGCGCTGCAACGCGCCGAGCAGTTGATCCTTGGCTTTGGGAATGATCTTGAGGGTGATTTCCTGGCCGTCACGGGCGTGGCCATTAAGGTATTGCTCGAAAGCCCGCAGGCGGTGGTATTCGACGCCGATGGCCTGGCCCTGAACTTCGCCGGAGCTGTTGCGGCTCTGGTTGACCAGCACCCGCAGCACACGGCTACTGCGAATCTCCGCCAGGTCGCGGACCTTGGCTGCCGGTACGGCTTGCAACGGCCCGGCCAGACGCGCAACCGCCGGCATCGGCAGCAGCAACGAACAACACAGCAGTAACAAAACCGAGGGACGTGTCATCCACTCTCCGGAAAGAATACTGGCCAACCTCATGAGAGATTTCATGACATCGGGCAACAGAAACAGAGCGCTTGAAGCGCTGATAAAGTGCGAGAGAGTGGCACAGTGATGGCAAATCTACCAACCCCGACCTGCCTCGCGGCCTCAACAGACAGCTTTAACTCGTTGTAGTTCTTGGTTTTTCTTATAAATCTACAGCTCTGATATGCTTTCCGGCCTTTGGTCCGAGGTAGCACCATGCAACTCATCGATATCGGCGTCAACCTGACCAACCCCAGTTTTGCCGACAAACACCAGGCTGTACTCGACCGAGCCTACGCTGCCGGGGTCTGCCAACTGGTGCTTACCGGGACCAGCGTCGAGGGCAGCGAACAGGCGCTGGAACTGTGCCGGCAACTGGACGAAAGCGCTCAACGACTGTTCGCCACCGCCGGCATTCACCCGCACTCGGCCAGCGACTGGAACGCCGACAGCGCCCAGCGTCTGCGCAGCTTGCTCAAGGAGCCGAACGTAGTGGCCGTGGGTGAATGCGGCCTCGATTTCAATCGTGATTTCTCGCCCCGCCCGCAACAGGAAAAAGTCCTAGAAGAACATCTGGCAATGGCGGTCGAACTGCAACTGCCGGTGTTCCTGCATGAGCGCGACGCCAGTCAACGACTGCTGGAGATCCTGCACGATTACCGCGATCAATTGCCGGCTGCCGTGGTGCACTGCTTCACCGGAGAAAAGAAGGCGCTGTTCAGCTATCTCGATCTGGACTTGCACATCGGCATCACTGGCTGGATCTGCGACGAACGCCGGGGCACGCACCTGCATCCGTTGGTCAAGGAGATTAAACGCGGGCGCTTGATGCTGGAGAGCGACGCGCCGTATCTGCTGCCCCGCAGCTTGCGCCCCAAGCCGAAGAACGGTCGCAACGAGCCGGCGTATCTGACTGAAGTGTTGCGTGAAGTGGCGTTGCATCGCGGGGAAAGCATGGAAGATCTCGCCGCCCACAGCACCGCCAGCGCCCGGGCGTTTTTCGGGTTGCCCTCGATCCCCCAGTAACCACTTGAGAACCGTGGCGGTCATTGACCCATATCAAGATTCGACGCACTGAGTAGCGGCACAATAATGGCACCTTGCCAAAACTGTTTCCGCTATCAGAGAAGACCTCCATGGGTGCCTGGCTTAGCAATATCTCGCTGAAATACAAATTCTGGGCAGTCAACGCCGTCGCCTTTGTCACCACCCTGTTGCTGGTGCTGTACGCCGTGCAGCTCGAACAACAGGCCCGCAGTCACGCCGCGCAAGTATCGGCCCAGGCCCAGGCACGATTGCTCAATGCCTGGCCTGCCGGGCAGCCGCTGCCCAAGGCCGACAACCTGCTGACCTTCAATCGTGGGCAGGCGCCTTTACTGAACGGGCAACCACTTCTGGAACTGACCGATACCCTCGGTTGGGTCCAAATCAATGCCATGCCGCTGTTCGGGGAAAATCCGTTGATGGGTGCCGAGGTGTTCGCTCGTCCCGACGGTCAACAGGTCGCGGTTGTTGCCTACAGCCCGAGCCTGAGCCAGGTGTTCGGCGAGCGCTTCACTCACTACGCGGTAGCGGTGTTCATCCTGATGCTGGCGATGCTCGGCGCGTCGCAACTGTTGATCCGCTTCCTGCTCAGCCAGCTCAACACCTTGAAAGACGTGATGCTCCACGTCGAGAAAACCGGTGACCTGTCGGCCCGTGTGCCCCTGGCCTGCAAGGACGAAGTCGGGCAGATGGCCAACGCCTTCAATGCCATGCAAGCCGGCTACCAGCGGGTGGTCAACACTGTCGCCAGCACCGCCCGGCAACTGGACGTCGGCGCCGCGCGACTGGCCGCGAGCATGAATGAAGTGCGTCACGGCATGCTCGGCCAGCAAAGCGAAACCGATCAGGCCGCCACGGCGATCAACGAAATGACCGCCACGGTCCATCACATTGCCCAACATGCCGGCGCCACCCGCGACCTCTCGCAAACCGCCGACACCCTGGCTGGCAGCGGTCAGGAAGTGGTGACTCGGGTGCAAAAATCGATTGGCGGATTGTCCACCGGCGTGCAGCAAACCGCCGAGATGATTCAGCGCCTGGCCGAGGACAGCCAGAAGATCAACGGCGTGGTCAACGTGATTCACAGCATCGCTGAACAAACCAACCTGCTGGCCCTGAACGCGGCCATCGAAGCGGCCCGGGCCGGTGAAATGGGCCGAGGGTTTGCGGTAGTCGCCGATGAAGTGCGCAACCTGGCCAAACGGGTCCAGACGTCCACCGACGAGATCACCACCATGGTTTCAGCGCTGCAGGCCGGGACTCGGGACGCGGTGGATTTCATGCAGGAAAGTTCGTACAAGGCGGACGACTGCATGCAACAGGCCCAGGAAGCCAGTGTGGCCCTGGCTGAAATCACCGGAGCGGTGGCGCAAATGCGTGAAAGCAATACGCAGATCGCGGTGGCGGCCGAGCAGCAGAGTCATGTGGCGGAGGAGATGAATCGGGCCGTGGTGAGCATTCGCGACGTGACCGAGAACACCGTGAAGCAGACCGTGAACTCGGCGATTACCAGCAATGAATTGGCGATGTTGGCCGGGGAATTGAGCAAGGCCATCGGGCAGCTCAAGCTTTAAGGGCCCGCGAAGGCAGTCAACATGAATATCGACCATGACCCCTATCGCGCCGATAGCCAGCCTTGATTCGCCGACGTCTTTCGCCCGACCTATTCTTTGTTCATGAGCCTCAACGAACCAAGGATAAGCATCATGGGCAAACGTCATCCCAACCTTCCCGCCTGGCAATGGCGCCTGTACCCGCACAATCACCAGCACCCGACCAATCTGGTGTTGCACCTGATTGCCGTGCCGCTGTTCATCGTGGCGTTTTTGCTGATGGTCTCGGGGGTGTTCAGCCTGGATCTGGCAAGCTTCGCAATTGGCGTCATCGGCCTGATTGCCGCCTTGGGCCTGCAGCGTCACGGTCATAGCCTGGAGGCGCAAGCCTCCGAGCCGTTCAGTGATCGCAAAGACGCAGTATCACGCTTGCTGGTCGAGCAGTTCCTGACCTTCCCCCGGTTTTTCTTCAGTGGCGGCTGGTGGCGCGCCTGGCGCGAACGCCACCGTCGCCATCGCTGATCAGGCGAAAATCGTGACGGTCTGCCGACTCATGGCGATCAACTGACCGTCTTCGCTCCAGAGATTGGCGGCGGCGTGCCCGTAGCCGTCGGCGGCATGTTCGATGTCCACCAGGTACTTGCACCAGTCCAGCGTACTCAGCGCCAGCAACGGCTGGACGAATTCGATGGTCCAGGTGAGCGTGCTGCCTGCCGCCGGTTTCTTCAGATGCGACAACAAGGACGGCGGCCAGGCGTCGACCAGCGCCAGGATATGGGCTTCGCTGACCGACTCGCCCTCCCCATCCCCGCGCAAGCGTACCCAACCACCCATGTCCCGCGATTTGTTACCAGTGAACGGCATGCCACCGATACTCCAGCGCATGGCCAGGTAGCGCATGAATTCCGGGGTCACGCCCTTGATGTACGGCAGTTCCTGACAGTCGTCCCAATGCTTCATCTCAGGAGCCGGGTTGGCCGCGACCACCACTTCGGAAGTTCGCGAAGCGCCGAAGCTGCCCTGGACCAATGTCACCACTTGCCCCTTCTGCATCGCCCGGCCCAGCACCTGGCTGACGGCTTTGCCTTCGCGCAATACGTCGACTTCAAAACTGACCGGTACATCGGGCTCGACCGGGCCAACAAAGGTGATTGCCAGCGAGCGCACCGGACGATCCGCCGGGACTTTTGCGCGCATGGCTTCGTATTGCAAGGCGGCGATCAGACCACCAAAACTCGCCCGCCCCTGGCCCCACTCAGGTGGAATAGACACTTCCTGCGGCTGGCTGCGAACAGCGTCGAGCAGATCGGAAAAGCGCATGGAAACCTCAGAGACTGGGAAATGGATGGAGCGATCTTAACCAGCCCGCAAGGCCGGCACAGCGCTTATTCCGGCCAAAATTACTGACAGATGGGCCGTGCTCGGCTGGAACCCACATTGGATTCGTGGGGATTCGTGGTGGTTTCAGGATTTGAAACAGGCTCTGCTGAGTTTGTCGAGAACACGGTCGGCGCGCTCTTCGGCCTGGGCCATGGTGGTTTTCCAGATTTCGACACATGGCTGCAAATCAGGCTCTTCCTTGGCGCGGGCCAGCCATTGCCAGCTGTCGTGCCAATCCCCCAAGGCAGCCTGAGCCGACTTCAGCCTGGGCATGGCCGCTTCCGGCAAACGATCCAGTTCGGGATAAGCTTCGATGCCATAACGCGCACGCTTGATCAGCAGGCGCAGACGATGGCGGTCATGGGCGGGATCGTGCAGGGCCTGGTCGAGTTTCTTCCATTGTTTGGCCAGGCGTTTTTCGATGCGCTGGCGCAAGCCCTTGAGCAAACCCTGGCGTTGGGAGGCCCGCAGGAACCGCGGAAAGGCGTCGAGGATCATCAACAACTGGGTCAGCTCCGGGCTCATCGCCACGGCGGGATAAGCCTCAGCCATCCGCGCCATGCGCCGGTGCGCGGCCTCGGGTTGATTGTGCTGGAGCAAGTACGCTGCCAGCACTTCACGATCACGCAACGGTGTGGTCAGTTGGCCGACCCGGGACGACGCTGCTTCCAGTTGTTCTACCCCGGGCAAACCGCGCAAGGGTCGCAGCAGGCTGCGCAATCTGCGCACGGTGGTGCGCAGATCGTGCAGCGCTTCGGGATCGGTGCGGGCACTCAAGCGAGCCTGACAGGCCAGCAAACGGACTTCCAGGCCCAATACTTGAGCCACCAACCGATCAACCACGGCAGACATCGCGTACTCCCTGAATCGAATTACCCTGAGTACGCTCCATCATGCCTCAACGGCCGGCGCGGGACTCACGAATGTAGAAGCGGGCCTTCTCGGCCTTCCTGGTACAACCTTCGTAAGCTTCGAATTGTTGCTGGGTCTTGGCACCGGTCAGCAACGACAGCGCCTTGGAGTAGCTGACAGTCCCGGCGAAACCCTCGGCCTTGGCCAGATCCAGTTCGTGCCAGGCAGCGTCGATCTGGCTACCGCAGCTGTCACGGTAAGCGGTTTTACCGGCACAACCGGCAAGCGCCAACGCAATCAAAGGCACACAAATCCAGGCTTTCATCACTCACACCTCAAAGATAGTAGACAGTCGTGCAGGTAAGACCGCTCTGGCGCGCGAAAAGTGCCTTGGACCCGCAGTGGAAACTATAGCGCTCGCGAGGATACCGACTCGCCTTCGTTGAGTGTCAAAAAACGACGCCAGCTCCCGTCGAACGACCATAGCGATTGAAGCGTGCCCCTCGTTGGGTGCATTGTTGAACCTTGTCAAAGAGGTCGATTCATGAAAAAGCGTGTCGCACTGGTGTTGGGCTCGGGCGGTGCCCGGGGCTACGCCCATATCGGCGTCATTGAAGAGATCGAACGGCGTGGCTATGACATTGCCTGCATCGCCGGTTGCTCCATGGGCGCGGTGGTCGGCGGGATCTATGCCGCCGGCAAACTCGATGATTATCGCGACTGGATCGAGAGCCTGGATTACCTCGACGTGTTGCGTCTGGTGGATGTCAGCTTCCGCCTGGGCGCGATTCGCGGGGAGAAGGTCTTCGGGCAGATCCGCAAGATCGTCGGCGAGATCAATATCGAAGACCTGCGCATCCCCTACACAGCCGTGGCCACGGACCTCACAAACCAGCAGGAAATCTGGTTCCAGGAAGGTTGTCTGCACCAGGCCATGCGTGCGTCGGCGGCGATCCCCAGCCTGTTCACCCCCGTGATGCAGGGCAATCGAATGCTGGTGGACGGCGGCATCCTCAACCCGTTGCCGATCGTGCCGGTGGTGTCGAGCCATTGCGACCTGATCATCGCGGTCAACCTCAACTCCACCAACCAGCGTCACTATCAACTGCCGGTGATCCAGCGCCCGGCGGCATTCAAGACTCGCTTCGACAGCCTGATCAGCTCGCTGGGCTCGAAATTGCCTTTCCGCCGCAAACAGGCGGAGCAATTGCTGCTTCTCGAAAAGGAAGCGCTGATGGCAGAAGCGGCCGAGATCAACCCGTGGATCGAATCCGCCCAGCCCGAAGCCCAGCAACCGGCGGCGGCCCCGGAAAGCGACGGCGCACCGAAATCCGCCACCGGGTCGTTCATCATCGACAACGTCGGGCCGGCATCTTTGCTGGACCTGATCAACCAGAGTTTCGAGGTAATGCAGACCTCATTGGCGCAGTACAAGATTGCCGGGTATCCACCGGATATCCTGATCAACGTGCCCAAGCGGGTGTGCCGTTTTTTCGAGTTCTACAAGGCGCCGGAGTTGATCGCGCTGGGGCGGGAGATTGCCCGGGATACGCTGGATCGGTATGAGAGTGAGCGCAATGAAGATTGGCGGTAAAGCGTACTGACGATCGTTCCCACGCAGAGCATGGGAGCGATCAACAGAACTAAAGGCTGACTTCACTCAACAACCGATACCCCACCCCCGCCTCGGTGACGATGAACCGCGGCTGAGTCGGATCATCCGCCAGTTTCTGCCGCAAATGCCCGACTACGATCCGCAGATAGTGGCTGTCCTCGGTGTGGGTCGGGCCCCAGATGTCCTTGAGCAATTGCTGCTGGGTGATCACCCGCCCCGGATGCCGCGCCAGTTGCGCCAGCACCGCATACTCCTTGCGCGTCAGCGCCACTTCGGCGCCGTCCAATAGCACCCGGCGATAAGCCAGGTCGACAGTGAGCGGACCGAAATTGAGCGCCGCTTCCTGGGCCTCACCCGTTGGCGCCTGACGCAGCAAGGCGCGCACCCTGGCGAGAAACTCCTGGATGCCGAACGGCTTGGTCACGTAGTCGTTGGCGCCGCCATCCAGCGCCTGGACTTTCTGTCCTTCACTCGCGCGCACCGAGAGCACCAGTACCGGCACCGTCGACCACTCGCGAAACTCGCGCAATACCTGCTGGCCGTCCATGTCCGGCAGGCCGAGGTCGAGCACCAGCAGGTCGGGTTTGTTCAATGCGGCCTGGGCCAGGCCTTCCGTGCCGGTGCCGGCCTCCAGCACTTTGTAGCCTTGGGAGGCGAGGCTGATGCGCAGGAATTTACGGATCTGCGGTTCGTCGTCAATGACCAAAATGGTCGCGGTCTGGCTCATGAATTCACATCAACACAAAGAGGTGGCAAGAGAGTAGCGCAGGCGGGATCAGGCTTCACTGTCCAATCCCGGCTGAGTCTGCAACGGCAAGTGCAGCGTGATGCAGGTGCCGCGCCCTTCGATGCCGTCGGCGACGCTGATCCGCCCGCCATGGGCACCGACCATACCCTGACAGATCGCCAGCCCCAACCCCGTACCCTGCCCGCCGCGATCGCCACGAGCAGCGGTGTAGAACATGTCGAAAACCTTCGCCCGTTCCTCTTCCGGAATCCC
This sequence comes from Pseudomonas sp. 05N433, assembly GCF_056396925.1. Taxonomy (NCBI): domain Bacteria; kingdom Pseudomonadati; phylum Pseudomonadota; class Gammaproteobacteria; order Pseudomonadales; family Pseudomonadaceae; genus Pseudomonas; species Pseudomonas sp. 05N433. The sequence continues at coordinate 129,396 of NZ_JBFTML010000008.1, forward strand.
CGGCCCCTCATCGCTCACCGAAAAAAACAGCTCGCTGTCAGTGGCGCCGGCGCGCAATTCAAGACGTCCGTGGGGCGGTGAGAAACGCGCGGCGTTTTCCAGCACATTGACCAGTGCTTGCTCGATCAACGCGGCATGCACATAGAGCAGCGGCAGTTCGGCCGGCACTTCGGTCACGACGTGCAACGACGCCAGCACCGCGCGCAGACGATTGAGTGCACTGCCGACGATGTCTGCCGGCGATACCCAGTCCCGCGCCAGCTTCAGGGCGCCGTGACCGAGGCGAGTCATGTCCAGCAGGTTTTGGATGTAGCGATCCAGCCGTTCGGCTTCATCGCGGGTGCCTTCGAGCAGTTCGCGACGGTCCGCAAGCGGAATCGCCTCGCCCAGTGCCAACAGGCTGTCGATGCTGCCGCGCATGGAGGTCAACGGCGTGCGCAAATCGTGGGACACCGACGCCAGCAGCGCGCTGCGCAACTGTTCGGTTTCGCCATGCAAGCGCGCGGCCTCAAGGTCATCGGCCAGTTGCGCCCGGGCCAACGCCTGGGCCAACGGTTGGCTCAGCGCGGTCAGCAAGCGCCGACGCTGGCCACTCAGGGTCTGGCCTTCTTTGGCACACACGCCGAGCAATGCCAGCGGCCCGTCGTCCACCGACAATGGCCACCACCACCAACGTCCGAACGGTAAGGTGCCGGTGCCCGCGCCTGCCGGTTGATCGTGTTGCCAGGCCCAATCGGCGGCGGCGCGCTCGGCCTCGGAAAACTCCAGCGGCCCACCGGTTTCGACTTTCCAGCCGCTCTGGCCATCACGATTGAGCAGGCACAGTTTCAGGTCGCTCCAGCCGTTGAGATGCTGGGCCGCAGCGCTGACCACGGCCTGACGGTCGGTGGCGGCGGTGAGTTTGCGCGACAGGTCGAGCAGTTCGCTGGTCTCTTCCTGAGTGTCGCGCAAGGCTTCCAGTTGCCGCCGTTGCCGCGCGGCAAGGTTACCGGTCAGGGCCGCCATCAGCAGGAAGAACAGCAAGGTCAGCACGTCTTCTTCGCGCTGGATGGCAAATGAAAATTTCGGTGGAATGAACAGAAAGTCATAAGTCAGAAACGACAGCGCCGCACAGGCCAGCGCCGGGCCAAGACTGCTGCGCACCGCCACCAGCAACACCGCCGCAAGGAACACCAACGAAATGTTGGGCAGCGGCAAGACGCTCGACACCGCCCAGGCCAGGGCACTGGCGAGCACCGTCGCCACCAGCGCCAAGGCGTAATCGAACCACACCAGCGACTGCACCGAACGCTGACGTGGCTGATGCTGTTCGTGATCGCTGTCGAGCACGTTGATTTCCAGCCCGCGAGCATCGCGCAGCAAGCGCGACGCCAGACCGCCGCCGAACAACCGTCGACGCAAACGCTGGCGTGACTGGCCCACCAGCACCAGGCTGGCACGACGTTCGGCGGCGTGCTGGATCAGGGTTTTCGCCACCTCACCGGCGCGCAGCAACACCACTTCGCCACCGAGGCGTTCGGCCAGTTGCTGGGCACTTTGCAGGCGCAGGCGCGACTGTTCGTCACGCACCCGGCCGTTGTCCACATGCACCAGGCTCCACGGCAGATGCCGCCGCTGGGCGACGCGACTGGCGTGACGCACCAGACGCTCGGCCTGCGCATCGCCATCGACGCCCACCAGCAAGCGACCACGCACCGCTGGCGCCGCTTGCCCCAACTGGCGATACCCCTGCGCCAAATCGTTATCGACCTGAGCGGCGGCGGTTTGCATCGCCAGTTCGCGCAGGGCGGTGAGGTTGGTCTGGGTGAAGAACGCATCGATGGCCGCCCGCGCCTGCTCCGGCACGTAGACTTTGCCGTCGCGCAGACGCTCCAGCAACTCGCGCGGCGGCAGGTCGATCAGCAGCAGTTCGTAGGCTTCTTGCAACACCCAGTCCGGCAGGGTTTCACGCACCTGTACGCCGGTGATGCCGCGCACCTGGTCGTTGAGGCTTTCCAGATGCTGGACGTTGACCGTGGTGAACACGTCAATGCCGGCAGCCAGCAATTCCTGGATGTCTTGCCAGCGTTTGGTGTGACGGCTGCCGGGGGCATTGGTGTGGGCCAGTTCGTCGACCAGCACCAGTTTCGGTTTGGCGGCGAGCAAGCCATCGAGGTCCATTTCTTCGAGCATTACGCCACGGTATTCCGAGCGCACCAACGGCTGCTGCGGTAAACCGGCGAGGAGTGCTTCGGTTTCGGCGCGGCCATGGGTTTCAACCACCCCGGCCAGGACTTTCACGCCTTGGCGCAGTTGAGTGTGGGCGGCCTGGAGCATGGCGTAGGTCTTGCCGACCCCCGGAGCGGCGCCCAGGAACACCTTGAGCCGGCCGCGGCCATCGCGGGGCAGGTCTGCTAACAGCGCGTCGGCGCGGCCGGAGTCACTCATCTGTCATTGCCTTGTTCACTTTGTTGATCGTTCCCATGCTCTGCGTGGGAATGCAGCCAGGGACGCTCCGCGTCCCAGTCGAAGCGGACGCAGAGCGTCCATAGATGCATTCCCACGCAGAGCGAGGGAACGATCCTTCCAACCTTCCAACCTTTACAACTTTTCCAGCGCCGCATTCAACTCAAACACATTCACCACCGGCGGCCCCACCAACGGCCGCTCGATGTGCGCATCCAGCAGTTGTTCAAGCGTAGACACCGGCAGATTGCGCGCTGCCGCGACACGCGCCAGTTGATAGGTAATCGACTCTGGTGGCAAGTGCGGATCGAGGCCGCTGCCGGAGGTGGTCAGCATGGCCAACGGCACCGGTCCCTGCCCGGCCACCTGCAGCTTATTGGCCTCCTCGATCACCCGAGTGGCCAGCGCCGGATTACTCGGCGAAAGGTTGCTGGCGCTGCTCGACACAGTGGCAAAGGCACCGGCCGATGGCCGTGGGTGGAACCAGGCGTCGCCGACAAAATCCTGGGCAATCAGCGACGAGCCACGGACCTTGCCGTCGGCGTCGCGCACCAGGCTGCCATTGGCCTGGTCCGGGAAGGCAACCTGGGCAACGCCGGTCACCACCAAGGGGTAAGCGACGCCGGTGATCAGGGTCATCAGCACCAGCAGGCTCAGGGCCGGACGTATCAGTGTGGACATTTCAAAATCCTCGATTCGATAAAAAACTCAGGTCTGGATGCTACTGCTCAGGCAATAGTTCTTCTTGTGGTGAGGGGGCTTGCCCCCGTTGGGTTGCGCAGCAGCCCCAATACGGCAACCGCGAGCTGTCTGGCCCAACGAGTTGGCTGGTTTCAGGACTGCTACGCAGTCCAACGGGGGCAAGCCCCCTCACCACAAAAGCTCCCTCGCCACAAAAGCCCCTGCCTCAAACAACAACCGCTAAACCAGATGCAACGCCGTCAACAGCATGTCGATCGCCTTGATGCCCACGAACGGCACCAGAATCCCGCCCAGTCCATAGATCAGCAGATTGCGTCGCAACAACGCCGCCGCACTCGCCGCCTGCACTCGCACACCGCGCAGCGCCAGTGGAATCAGCACCACAATGATCAGGGCGTTGAACACGATCGCCGACAGAATCGCGCTCTGCGGACTGCGCAGGTGCATGACGTTGAGCACACCCAATTGCGGGTAGATCGAGGCGAACAGCGCCGGCAGGATCGCGAAGTATTTGGCCACGTCGTTGGCGATGGAAAAGGTAGTCAGCGCACCACGGGTCACCAGCAATTCCTTGCCGATCTGCACCACGTCCAACAGCTTGGTCGGGTCGCTGTCGAGGTCGACCATGTTCGCCGCTTCCCGCGCAGCTTGCGTGCCGTCGTTCATCGCCATGCCCACGTCCGCCTGAGCCAGGGCCGGGGCGTCGTTGGCGCCGTCGCCGCACATGGCAACCAGCCGACCGTCGTTCTGCTCATGGCGAATGCGCGCCAGTTTCTTCTCCGGCGTGGCTTCGGCCAGTACGTCATCCACGCCCGCTTCGGCAGCAATCGCGGCGGCGGTCAGCGGGTTGTCGCCGGTAACCATGACCGTGCGAATCCCCAGCTTGCGCAGTTCGGCGAAACGTTCGCGGATGCCGGGTTTGACCACGTCCTTCAGATGAATCACACCGAGCAATTTGCCGTCGGCGCACACCAGCAGAGGCGTACCACCGCTCTGGGCGATCTTGTCGATTTCCCGGGACAGAGCGGGAGCCAGATCAGCGCGTTTCAGGCCGACGAAATTCAGCAGCGAATCCACCGCGCCCTTGCGATAGACCCGGCCCTGATAGTCGACACCGGACAGGCGGGTTTCAGCGCTGAACGGCACGGCGGTCAGTACTTCGGGGGACGGTTCGGGGTGCGAGTGAAGACCGCGCAGGTACTCGACGATGGATTTGCCTTCAGCGGTGTCATCGGCCAGAGAGGCGAACAACGCGCCTTCGGCCAGTTCCTTGGCGCTGACGCCTAGTGCGGCATAAACCGCGCTGCAGCGACGGTTGCCGAAGGTGATGGTGCCGGTCTTGTCCAGCAGCAGGACGTGCACGTCCCCCGCCGCTTCCACGGCGCGACCGGATTTGGCGATCACGTTCAGGCGCACCAGACGGTCCATCCCGGCGATACCGATGGCCGACAGCAAGCCACCAATGGTGGTCGGAATCAGCGTGACCAACAGCGCCACCAGGAACACCAGCGGCAGGTTGCCGTTGGCGAAGTGGGCGAACGGTTGCAGGGTCACCACCACCAGCAGGAAGATCAGGGTCAGGCCGATCAGCAGGATATCCAGCGCGACTTCGTTCGGGGTTTTCTGGCGTTTGGCGCCCTCGACCAGCGCGATCATGCGGTCGAGGGTCGACTCGCCGGGGTTGGCGGTGATGCGCACCAGCAGCCAGTCCGACACCAGTCGAGTGTTGCCGGTGACGGCCGAACGGTCGCCGCCGGACTCGCGAATCACGGGCGCCGATTCACCGGTAATCGCCGCTTCGTTGACCGCCGCGATGCCTTCGATCACCTCGCCGTCGCCGGGAATCATCTCCCCCGCTTCGACGCGCACCACGTCGCCCTTGCGCAGGCTACTGGCGGGCACTACCTGAAAGCTGCCATTGGCACTTTTGCGCCGGGCGCTCAAGCCAACACTGCCGGCCTTGAGACTGTCGGCGCGGGCCTTGCCGCGACCTTCGGCCAACGCTTCGGCGAAGTTGGCGAACAGTACGGTGAACCACAACCACAACGCGATTTGCGCGGCGACGAAGGTCGGCACGGCGCTGTCGGGAATGAAGCACAACACGGTGGTGAGGATGGCGGTCAGTTCCACCACCAGCATCACCGGCGCACGCTGCAATTGCCGTGGGTCGAGCTTGACGAACGCTTGCACCAACGCCGGGCGCCAGAGGGCCGAGATCGCAGTTTTCGGTTGTTCCGGCGCTTTGGCGGCGACGGTTTTGGTAACGGGCATATTCATCATTAGATCCTCAGAAGCCCATGCTCAAGTGTTCAGCGATAGGACCCAGCGCCAGTGTCGGCAAGAAGGTCAAACCACCCACCAGCAAAATGGTCACGGTCAGCAAGGTCACGAACAGCGGGCCATGGGTGGGGAAGCTGTTCTGGCCAATCGGCGCGGTTTTCTTCATCGCCAGGCTGCCGGCCAGGGCCAGCACCGGAAGGATGTAACCGAAGCGCCCGATCAACATGCCCAGCCCCAGCATCAGGTTGTGGAACGCGGTGTTGGCACCAAAGCCGCCGAAGGCAGAACCGTTGTTGGCACTGGCCGAGGTGTAGGCGTAGAGCAACTGGCTGAAGCCGTGAGCGCCGGGGTTGCTCACCGCCGCCACCGGGCCTGGCAGGCTGGCGGCAATCGCGCCGAGCACCAGCACGCCGACCGGCATCACCAGCAAGGTCACCACCAGCAGCTGAACTTCCCGGGCTTGCAGTTTCTTGCCGAGGTATTCCGGCGTACGGCCGATCATCAGGCCGGCGAGGAACACCGCGATCAATACGTTGAGCAACATGCCGTAGAGCCCGGCACCGACGCCGCCGAATATCACTTCGCCGACCATCATGTTGACCATCGCGACCATGCCACTCAGCGGGTTGAGGCTGTCGTGCATGCCGTTGACCGAACCGTTGGACGCTGCGGTAGTGGTCACCGACCACAGCACGGTGGCGGTGGTGCCGAAACGCGCTTCCTTGCCTTCCAGCGGCGCGGTCTGTTCGACGGCGACGTTGGCCAGGGTCGGATTGGGTTGGTATTCAGCCCACAGCGAAGTCGCGCCGCCGATCAAAAACAGCGCCAGCATGCAGGCGATGATCGCGCGGCTCTGACGCAGGTCTTTGACGTAATGGCCGAAGGTGAACACCAGCGCCACCGGGATCAGAATGATCGAGGCGACTTCGAACAGGTTGCTCCACGCCGTCGGATTCTCGAACGGATGTGCCGAGTTGACGCCGAAGAAGCCACCGCCGTTGGTGCCCAGTTGCTTGATCGCAATCTGGCTGGCGGCCGGGCCGAGCGGGATCACCTGATCGACGCCTTGCATCGTCACGGCATTCACATACTGCGCGAAGGTTTGCGGCACGCCCTGCCACACCAGATACAGCGCCAGCAGCAAGCACAGAGGCAGCAGGCCGTAGAGGGTGGCGCGGGTCATGTCGACCCAGAAGTTGCCCAAGGTCTTGGTCGACTTGCGACCGATGCCGCGACACAGTGCAACCAGAACCGCCAGGCCGGTGGCGGCGCTGACGAAGTTCTGCACGGTGAGACCAACCATCTGGCTCAAGTAGCTCAGGGATGCTTCGCCACTGTAGGACTGCCAGTTGGTATTGGTCATGAAGCTGACAGCGGTATTGAACGCCAGCGTCCACTCCTGGCCAGGCAGGTTTTGCGGGTTCAGTGGCAAGTGATCCTGGAACATCAGGATCGCGAACAACAGTAAAAAGCCCGCGAGGTTGAAGGCGAGCAAGGCCAGGGTGTATTTCTGCCAACTCTGTTCGGCCTGCGGATCGACACCGGCCACCCGATAGCAGCCACGCTCCACCGGGCCGAGAATCGGCGAAAGCCAGGTACGCTGCCCTTCCATCACCTTGTAGTAGAAGCGCCCCAGAAACGGTGCCGGAATCAGCACCACGGCGAAGAAGGCGAGGATCAGCCAATAGTCATAACTGTGCATAGCCGCTCCTAGTTCCGGTCCGCGCGCAACAGCGCAACCAACAGATAAATGAACAGCCCCACTGCCAATAGCAGTGACACTCCGTCCAGAACGCTCATGGAAGTTCTCCGTGTTACGGCGTATTGCCGCGTGTGGAGTGATTGTCGGCAGGGAGGCTGTAAAGGCGCGAGATCGAGGGGTGCGGCGGGGCATAAAGAATGTGTAAAGAGTAACGCTGTTCACTTAAGCGCGATTCTTCAGTCATGCCTACCTTTGTGGCGAGCGAGCTTGCTCGCGTTGGGCTGCGCAGCGGCCCCAAAAACCTGATAACAATCGCCGATTTTTGTGAGCGCTACGCATTCAAGCGGGAGCAAGCTCCCTCGCCACGGGTTACTCACTGACTCAAGACTCTTAGGTGAATAGCATTCATCTTCAGTTTCACCGAGCTGACCACCGCGATTCCCCATGCCGGCGGTCCCTTTGCCTACAGCCGCCGTGCCTTTGGCGAGAAAGGTGGGTTGATTGCCGGGTTGGCGACGCTGATCGAATTCGTCTTCGCGCCACCGACGATTGCCTTGGCGATCGGCGCCTATCTGAACGTGCAGTTTCCCGCCCTGGACCCGAAACACGCAGCGGTCGGGGCGTACATCGTGTTCATGGGCGTGGTCGCCCCGGCGTTCAGTTTCAGCAACTTCGCCCTCAACGGCTGGGCCGGCTCTGATGTGTTCGGTGCGCCGGCGATTGCCGGGATGTTCGCGGCGATCCCGTTCGCCATCTGGTTCTTCCTGGCCATCGAAGGCGCGGCCATGGCCGCCGAAGAAGCCAAGGATCCGAAACGCACGATTCCAAAGGCCTACATCAGCGGCATCCTGACCCTGGTGCTGCTGGCGATGGGCGTGATGTTCTTTGCCGGGGGTGTCGGCGACTGGCGCACCCTGTCGAACATCAACGATCCGCTGCCGCAAGCGATGAAAGCCGTGGTTGGCGAAAGCTCCAGCTGGTTGCACATGCTGGTGTGGATCGGCCTGTTCGGCCTGGTGGCGAGTTTCCACGGGATCATCCTCGGCTACTCGCGGCAGTTCTTCGCCCTCGCCCGGGCCGGTTACTTGCCGGCATCGCTGGCCAAACTGTCGCGTTTCCAGACCCCGCACCGGGCAATCATCGCCGGTGGCGTGATCGGCATCGCGGCGATCTACAGTGACGGCTTGATCAACCTCGGCGGCATGACGCTGACGGCGGCAATGATCACCATGGCGGTATTCGGTGCGATCGTGATGTACATCATGAGCATGCTCAGCCTGTTCAAACTGCGCAAAACCGAACCGAACCTGGAACGCACTTTCCGCGCGCCTTGCTACCCGTTGCTGCCATTCATTGCGCTGGTGTTGGCGGTGGTTTGCCTGGTGGCGATGGCCTGGTTCAACACCTTGATCGGGTTGATCTTCCTCGGCTTCATGGCAGTGGGTTTCGTGTACTTCATGCTGACCGCGCAACTGCGTGCCGATGCGCCGGCGGATGCGATGTTGACCGGGCTCTAAACAGCCGCAGTGCTGCTGTCGGATCAGGCATAGAATGGAACCACTGCGAAATTCCATCGCTCAAAAGTGGTATGCAGGATCGGTTGGCAAAACCCTTGTCCACCGGCCTGCCCTTAAGGAGAACTCCTATGCCCTGGTATGCCTGGTTGATTCTGATCGTTGCCATCGGCTCGATCGTTGGCGGTTTGATGATGCTGCGTGACACCGCCAACAAGGTCGAATTGACTGAAGAGCAACGTAAGCGCGTCGCCGAACGCAACGCGGAAGCGGATGCCAAGGATGCGCAGGACCGCTGACCGAAATTGTGGTGAGGGGGCAAGCCCCCTCGCCACAAAAACCCTTCACTTTTCCCAAGCCGCCTTGGCAATGTGCAAGCCATGCAATCCCTTGTAAGCCGCACGCTCCGGCTGGCTCCAGCCTTCAAGCAACGAATCCTCCAACCGGTAAATTTCTACTCCCAGCGGGCGACAGACGCTCAACGGATCCTGCGCATCCGGCCCCCACATGGCCAGCGACAGATCGCCACCCGGGCAGGTCGATAGCGCACACAAAAGATCAATCTCGGCAAAGAACTCCAGATAGTCGCCCTTCTGCGCCGGGCAGGCTTTCATGAAATACAGGTCGTCGTGGTTCAGGCCGGTGCACTGGAAAATGTTCAACACGTCATGCACATCGAACTCGGTCAGGCCATGGGGCAATACGGCGCGAGTCAGGTTGGAGTGGCAGTGATGATGGAAGTCTTCGCCGGTAAGCATTTTGTTCACGTAAGGATCGCAGCGCGTTCCCAGCAAATCGTGCAAACGCCCGCCGTGTTCGTCGATGCCATAACCGGCCAGGCTGTCGTCGGTAATGGTCACCAGCGGCCGTAAAAATGGCAGGTTCGACCAGAGCCGGTCATGGGTGCTGACATGGGCGCCCTGCAACTGCCGGGTCCGCGCCGCCCACAAGCGCTCGCGCGGATCGTGGGCATTCCAGACGTTGAAATCCCCGACTTGCGGGCCGACCGGGGTCGTGACCCTGAACACATGCCCGGCCGGCACATTCCAGGCGCGACCGGTACGGATCGGCACTTCGAACTGCTCGATCAGCGTGCGCCCCTCTTTCTGGTCGCGGATCCGTTCATAGAAGGCTGTGTCCACCTGCAAGGCCGAGCCTTTGCTGACTTGATAGGCCGCCGGATAGTCTTTGTACATGGCACAAAATCCTCGATCAGTGATGGGAAGAAGGGGCAAGCATCTGCAACAGGAGGTGTTCGGAATCGTCGAGATAACGGCTCATGGCGTCCGCAGCCGCGCGTTTGTCGCCGTCGGCCAGCAACTCATGTATCTGCCGGTCACGCGCCAGCCAGGGCGCCTGAAAACATGATTCATCGGGAGCGGTGCAAAACACCAGGCGCAGTTGCGCGACAACGTTGGTGAAGAACTCATCGAACAACGGACTGCGCAGCAATCCGACGATGTGTTGATGAAAGGCCAGGCTGTGGGTGCCGACGGCGCGCCAGTCCTCACGCTCCCGGGCCAGTTCTGTGGCCTCCAGGGCTTCGAGCATCCGGTCGGACTGATACTCACGCAATGGTTGGCTGGCGCTGATGGCTTGCAGTTCCAGGGTGCGCCGAACCTTGAACAAATCGCGCACATCATCGACACCCAGCCTGCGCACCATCACGCCCTTGTTGCGGACATAGCGGGTCAGCCCTTCCTGCCCCAGACGGTGCAACGCCTCGCGAATGGTGTTGCGCGAGGCGTTGTAGGCCGACACCAGATCGTTTTCCACCAGCGCCATGCCGGGCAGCAAACGACCGCCGATGATGTCAGCGCGCAATTCCAATGTGATGTGGTCGGCCAGGGACAGTCCGCTGCTCATACTCAACGCCTCGTGATTGTTCAACAATCGTCTGCGAATGAGTAATCACTATTCGTGCCATCACCTGCCTGTCGTGAACTAATCCTCCCAGTATTTGAACAATACGCTGGCGTTCACACCGCCGAATCCGAAACCGTTGGACATCGCGTAGTCGATGTTCATTGGTCGCGCCTGACCGTGGACGATGTCCACGCCTTCGGTGGCCGGATCCGGGTTATCGAAGTTGAGCGTGGGCGGCACCACCTGATCTCGCAGTGCCAACAGGGTAAAGATCGCCTCGACTCCGCCTGCGGCGCCGAGCAGATGCCCGGTGGCGGACTTGGTCGACGTCACCGCGATCTTGTTGTCCGAGCCGAACAACGACTTGATGGCCGCCAGCTCTCCCAAATCGCCAACCGGTGTCGAGGTGGCGTGCGCGTTGAGATGCTGCACCTGTGCCGGCGAAATGCCCGCCTGAGCCAGCGCCAGCGACATCGCCCGACGCGCACCGCTGCCATCCTCCGGCCCCGCAGTCAGATGATAGGCATCGGCGCTGGTGCCGTAACCAACCAGCTCGGCCAATGGTTGAGCGCCGCGTGCCAAGGCATGTTCCAGGGATTCGATCACCAGCAGGCCCGAACCCTCGCCCATCACGAAGCCATCGCGCCCACTGTCGAACGGCCGCGAGGCGCGCTCCGGGGTATCGTTGTAGCCGCTGGACAGGGCCCGAGCCGCCGCAAATCCGGCGAGACTGACCCGATCGATCGCTGCTTCCGCGCCGCCACACACCGCAATGTCCGCCTCACCGCAACGAATCAGCCGCGCCGCGTCGCCAATCGCCTGGACCCCGGCCGCGCACGCTGTTACCGGAGCCCCCAAAGGCCCCTTGAAACCGTGCTGGATCGACACATGGCCCGCGGCGAGATTGACCAGAAACGAAGGAATGGTGAACGGCGATAACCGTCGCGGACCACGGCTGTCGGTGGTGCGCACCGCATCGGCAATCGCGCCGAAACCACCCACGCCCGAGCCGATAATAGTGGCCGTGCGCTCCTGGGCATTGGCGTCGATCGCTTGCCAACCGGCCTGCTCCACGGCCTGACGCGCCGCTTCCATGGCGAACACAATGAAGCGGTCCATCTTCTTCTGCTCTTTGGGCGGCGTCGCCCGATCCGGGTCAAAACCCGCCTCGGCATCTTCCTCCAGAGTCGGCACCACGCCACCGACCTTGGCCGGCAGATCGGCAACCACCTCGTCCGGCAACGCCCGCACCCCGGAGCGTCCAGCCAACATACGCGCCCAAACCGCTTCGACGCCGCTCCCCAACGGACACACCAGGCCCATGCCCGTGACTACCACCCGACGATTACTCATAGCGCAAATACCTCAGTCGATTCATGGCGCCTCACTTGTAACGCGCCGCTGCCATGCTTCTGGACAGATTCGGCGCCATCGCATGACGCGCCGCCATAAAAGCTTCCCACTCGGAGACATTCGGTAACGAAGGAATGGTGATCAGTTCACCCTGATCCAGACCCGACAGCGCCGCGTCGACCATCTCTCCCGCGTCCATGATCATGTCCTCCGGAATCTGGGACGCATCAATACCTGAGCGCTCCAAAATCTCGGTGCGTGTCACTCCCGGCAATACCGCTTGCACTTGGACCCCGGTGCCTTGCAGCTCAGCGTTCAACGACTGAGTCAGGCTCAATACATAAGCCTTGCTCGCGCTGTACGTCGCATTGAACCGCTCAGGAAACAACGCCACCACCGAGGCAATATTGATGATCGAGCCGCGCCCAGCCTTGGCAAAACTGGCAGCTGCAGCCGATGCCAGACGTGTGACTGTTGTAACGTTCAGCTGGATCAGCCGTCCCAGTTGCTCCATGTCTGCGTTTGCCAACAAACCATCGGCAGCTACGCCCGCGTTGTTGAGCAACAGGCTGATACTCGAATCACTGCGAAGCCGTTGCTCCACCTTCAGCACATCATCCCGTTGTGTGAGATCTGCCTTGAGCACCTCCACCTTAATGCCATGCTCGGCGCGCAACGTGCTCGCCGCAGCTTCCAGCCGCTGCTCGTCACGAGCAACCAGCAACAAATCAAAACCACGAGCTGCCAAACGCTCAGCGTAAATTGCACCGATACCGGAGGATGCTCCGGTGACGAGGGCTGTACCTTGGGTCTGGAGAGTGTTCATGAGCGAGCTCCTGAGGATGCGATAGAGAGATGAGCGCCTGGGCGCATCGGCAAATAGGAGAATTATTATAGGCATAATCTTAAGACGATATGATAGTCGTAATTTTTCTGACTCCGATGAAAGGCACGCCACCTCGCTTTACGCCACAATGCAAAAAAGCCGGTCAATGACCGGCCTCTCAGCGTTGATCTTGAAGCTTAGTTCACTTCCAGCTTCTCGCGATTCTTATCCAGGATCGCTTTACCGATGCCTTTCACTTCCAGCAATTCGTCAACGGACGAAAATGGACCATTACTGTCACGATAAGCAACAATCGCCTTGGCCTTGGCTTCCCCGATACCGGACAGCTCACGCTGCAGGGTGGGTGCATCAGCGCCATTAAGATCGACTTTTCCTGTTTGCGCTTTAGGGGAAACTTCCTGCACCAAAGGTGCATTGCCTGTCTCAGGCTTCACCGCAGGCGCGGCTATTGCAGCAATAGAGGCGCTGGTGAGCAGGGCAAAAACCAGGGAGTAGAAATAGCCAGTACGCATAAATGAAGCTCCATGACATCGATTGAGAAAGCAGCTTTTCCGAAGCTGCCTCCCAAACTTAGGCGATGTCTGGAGCCTGTCAAAAATGTGTCAGTTACAGGATGTGAAATAATCAGGGATCGAGGCGGCGCTGCTGGTAGCTTCAGTCAACGATATCGCCATCAGGGGCGTAGCCGCTGACGGTTTCGCGCAGGATCTGGCGGACGCGAGCGTAATCGTCATGATCATCGGATGTTGGGTCGCTGCCACGTTGTCGCGCTCGACCATCGGGACGTGTTTATAAGCGGCAGCGTGGTAGACGGCGTCCACGCCCCAGGTTTTCATCACATCCAGAAGTTTGTCCCGGTGGCGGATGGAACCGAGAATCGGCAACAATTTGACCGAAACCGACTTACGACAAGCGCGCTGCTCCAGTTCCGAGAGGATGCTGTATAGATTGAATTCGCTATGTTCGAACAACAGAAGCGTCGTTGGGCCAAGCGAGAAGATCTGCCGACAACGCTCTACGCCGATCGATCCGCCAGCGGGTTTGTAGACTTGCAACCAGGCAATCGAACGATCCGCGATGCTCGGATCATCATCGATAAAAGCCACGGGACGCAAGACTCGGCCCATGCGAAGTGCTGCAACCAGCTGATTGCCGGCTACGCCTGCACCGTAGATGGCGACTTTGGTGAGGCGATCATCCGGTTGGCGAACGGTACATGCTGCGCGGCGGCGAACCAGTCTCCCATGAAATATTGACGCATGCACAGGCGCAGACCGCCGATGATGACGAGGCTTAGCACCAGTAGTTAAAGACTATTGAGCGGAATAAAGGACTCCGCAATGAAAAATACTCACCGTCTATGGTTATGCCATAAGGTCTATCCGGGTGCGTTTCATTGGCACTGGATCCATGACGACAAGCCCTCTCTATGGTAACGTGCCCCGCAAAACTTAGTGTGGATGGTTGGCTAGCCATCACAGGAGCAACTATATCGCCTCCTGCGGCTTCCATCGACCTAACAAACTGATTTGTTAGTCCAGCATTCAAGGACAGTTCTCGTGCCCCTCCCCCTCGTGGTTGACCTCGACGGAACGTTGTTGCGTTCGGACCTATTAGTAGAAACCGGCATGGCATTTATCCGTCGCCATCCATTTCAGCTCTATAAAACGGTAGGTTGGCTGGCGCAAGGTAAAACTATGCTTGAGTCGCAACTGGCTTCTGCAACCGATATATATGTTAATGTTTTACCTTACAACGCTATTTCTGTCGTCGCGTTACTCACGTTGCTGGGCAATCAATTTGAAATTCAAAGACATGGCTCATTGGCGGTCATTTCTTCGGTAGCTGGCGACAGGGGCAGACCCTCCAACTGTTTATACGGCACAGCAAAAGCTGCCGTTTCCACATTCTGCGAGGGTTTGCGCGCAAGACTTTTCAAAGTCGGCGTTTCGGTGACTACCATCAAACTCGGTTTTGTTCAAACACCTATGACCAAGGGGCTCAACCTGCCTCCCCTGCTGATAGCACAACCTGAAAAGGTAGCACTTAGTATTGTCAAAGCGGTGCAAATAAAACCAACACGCTGTACACCCCAACATTCTGGGCACTGATAATGCTTATTATCAAAAATTTACCAAACTTTATATTCAAGCGGATAAATCTATAGTCAGATTTACTGCAAGTGATAAAACTTTATACATCCAGCTTCATCGACAACAGGGCTCTTCAATGTCAGCTTTAAATACCCTAGGAAATCTGCTTCAAAGGCATTTATTACTAATTGCCCTAGCCATTGTCATTCTGTTGAACCTGTACTACATGAAGACGTACCCTATCAACATTGCTGCCTTTGACTATCCAAATTATGCTCAGATGATTTTCTCCAGCGTATCCAATCTTATCCACGCCAGTGGATATACTTTGGCCGCACGTTTCGCACTCGATTTTGCTGGCGTACCCAACGGAATAGACATCTATAATGTTAAATGGCTGCGACACTTACAGCACATTCACTTTTACTTCCACGTATTCGCCATCGCAATTAGCACATTCATGTGCAATAAAGTATTTGGTAAAATCTCAGCCACACTTATGTGCCTAGCGTGGGGTGGCAGTCTGTTTTTCATGGGTGGGGTCAATTCCATCGGACCGGACTGGCTACAAGGAGACTTTCTTGCCATCGCACTGCTGACTGCTCTCTGGGCGTTCGATGTAAAAAATAATGCAAAAATAATTTTGTATATACTGTCCGCAGTTATTCTTACGGTTGCCTACCTTGTAAAGTTCAACTCCTTGGTAATCGCCCCTGTCATTGCGATGTTAGTAATTTTTGACAGCAAGGACTGGACTTGGAAAATCGCGACAGCCATCGTCAGCCTATCGGCGAGCACCATAATTATATTTGTATTTGTCGAAACCTTTCACTACCCGACGACCAATTCACGGCAACTGAGTTACGATCATGCTTGGGTTCTAATTGACGCAATACCAAACGACTACATCACTCAGGAACCAAACAAGCTGGGAATCAACAGTTTGAGGTGGCGGGCCCTTGGCGCAATTTTACCACCGGAATATTTCAGGGCTGCAGCCTATCAAGATGTTGATTGGGGTGCACCAAAAGAAGTAAGAGCGCCCTACCTCGCACAATATAATTATCTGATGAATGCATCGCGCTCGGAGTTGATTGATTTCACGACCAAGCACCCCCTGCCTGAAACATTTAATATTCATGTTTCGGCCATTCCCGGCTATTACTATATCGGGCTTCCGCAAACGGACGCCCTAAGTATAGCCGTGTATAAAGAATCGGTGCTGGCGATACCCGCGGCCTACATCGCGAAATTGATCAAGGGTTGGTTAGCTTTTTTCATCGAAAAACCGTTCCAACTCACACCTTTAAAATCAAATAGCTTGTATCTGATTATTGGTGACAATATTCAAGCGGATGGCAGCGTTAAACTGACCCCTCCTCCGGACGCTATACCTCAACACATGCCGTACTGGAATCCTGCCGAGAAAGCACAATACCAAGGCATGGTGTTTTTTGGTTGGATGAATTTCCTGACTCCGCCACCTTGGGTCTATGCCTTGCTGGCGTTCGTCTCATGTATCGCTATATGTAAAACACAAAACATCAGAAAAGCCTTTCAGGCAAGCTTGTTAGTATTGTCTACAGCATTACTGGTTAGTTCTTCGTTGATGCTACTGACTGTTCGATCCAAGGAAATGCTTGCACTGTTGCCCATAGTAAGTATCTTTCTCAGTTTTGGCTTTTCTAGCTGCATCAATTACTGCCTGAAACGAAGATCCAACTTAAGCATGCTGGGCTTAAATGGAGAGCCAAAATGAAAATAATTCTTCCAGGCGGAGCAGGTTTGGTCGGGCAAAATTTGGTGGCACGTTTAAAAAGCCGCGGATACACTGACATCGTGGTGCTCGACAATGGCAATATCTATCAAGAATTCGTACAAAACAATGTGATTTCAACACGCCTAATACTGGACTTGATAAAAGCCAATCCGAACATGCACCTTGTTCACATTAGCTCGTCTGTACTGGAATCTAAAGCCGACGACTTCTATACGCAAACAAAGCGTGAACAAGAAGAATTGGTATTAGCCAGCAATATTTCCTGCCCGATTCTTCGACCCACCCTTATGTATGGCTGGTTTGACCGCAAGCACCTCGGCTGGCTTGCCCGCTTCATGAAAAAAACGCCAGTGTACCCAATCCCCGGCGACGGTAAGTTTATGCGCCAGCCTCTTTACGCCGGTGACTTCTCCAACATCATTATCAATTGTATCGAGCAGCAAGAAAAACAAGGTATTTTCAATATTTCCGGACATGAAAAAATTGATTACATTGATATCATCCGCGAAATAAAACGAGTGACTCACTCGAAAACAAAAATCGTGAAAATACCCTATACACTTTTTTATGCCTTGCTTTGGATGTGGGCACTCGTTGATAAAAACCCGCCCTTTACAACGCAACAGTTAGCGGCCCTGAGTACAAAAGATGAGTTTGAAGTCATCGACTGGCCTTCAATCTTTGGGGTTCCCTACACCCCCTTTGCCATCGCCATAGACGAAACATTTAATAATCCAACTTATAGCAATATTGTGCTGGAATTTTAATGATGGGACAGCGAATCGCCGTATTAGGCGCAGGACCAATGGGATTGGCAGGTCACTTCGCAAAGCGCACTGGGCAAGGCCGTTAATTATCTGGCAAGCATCTGGAGCCGGCTGGAGCGTTACGTGGAGGCAGTTTTTTTACCGATCGACTACAACAGAGCCGAGCGCGCAATAAAACTGTTTGTCATAGGGCGCAAGGCATTGCGGTTCAGCGATACGCCCAAAGGCGCCACCGCCACCGCCAGTGCCCAGATTTACAACTTGGTCGAGACCACCAAGGTCAACGGCCAAGAGCCCTATACGTGGCAGCGCCACGTACTTGAGCGGTTGCCGCATGCATCCACGGTAGAAGACTACGAAGCGTTGTTGCCGTGGAACTGCTCACCGGTAATGCCAAGGTAAACCAAGGCCTCACCTTGCGGTGGGCGGAGTTTATGGATCTGTTACGAAGTAGCTGATCCATAAACCGGGCATTATGAAACCCTGGGGGGGGTAGGATCGTCAGGCGTCTGCGCTGTCGCGGCAGCCCCCTTTAGCTCTTCATAGGTGACCTGAGTGACTGTTACATCATAAATACATACACTTGCTCAAGCCCCTGAATTGAGCTTTTCACCCACAACAGGATTGAACGCCGAATAGGCATCAACACCATTCGATACAGACCTGACTTTATTTTTTGGCTTGAATTTGAGAACCCTTTTCTCTACCAAATGCCAAGAGCTGTATCCCAAAATCAGAGTAATGACCACTGTAACAACAAGATAGGTTGAATAGGCAATACCAGGGAATTTTAGCAAAACAAACTGCTGAACCGGAAAAGCATAGATATAAACACCGTAAGAGCAGTCACCCATTTTATTAACCAAACTCCCCAACCAACTTTTGGAAAGTCCATATGCCAAAACGACATACGGTAACGTAAGCCATAACAGGGCTTTCGAAAACGATAAATACGGAGCCAGAAGAAGGGTAATCATCACCATGACAGTTACGCCGGAGAGACTGAACCACCGTTCGAGCCCCCACTTCGCATAACATGCCCCAATCATGAAATAGATGCCTATTAACGGAATGTTTCTTACATCAGTACCGTGAACCACCAGCAAAGGCGCATCTCGCCAGCACCAAAAAACTACAATCAGCGCAAACAATGCTGCGGTAACTGTGTATGCAAGACGACCGCCTTTGAATAGAAGCCCAAGCGCCACCACGACCAAATACATGAAAAATTCAATAGGCAAACTCCATAGAGGACCATTGATCACATTGGCAACTCTGGAGTGCTCCAGCACGCCCGGCAAATAAAATACCGGACTTAAAATTATGTTCTTCAAGTACATAATAAATGCCAGATCCGAGAAATACTGCTTGACTGTCAACGTCGAAAAAACCGGACCAAGAAGAAACGAAGTTAGCACCACAACAACAATCAGGGCTGGAAATATTCGCAGCGATCGTTTAACTAAAAAGCTAATGACCGAAGGATCAAAACTCCAACTTTTCGAAATCAAATAACCACTAATTATAAAAAATATTGCGATCCCGAGCCCACCATAGGAATCAATACCGATAAAAATCTCCGGAGTATTACCGTAAATATCGAATGAATGTGCATATAGAACCATCAGCGCGGCAACCAACCGTAACAAGTTCAAGTTATTATCCTTGTGCAGCATGTATTTCCGCCCTGATTTTAATTACAGATGATAAGAAATTTCTATTCTTGCAACAGCTCATTGGTCGCGCAGGGTAATACCCGGCGCTTCGTCAGGCCTGGGCAAATGTCTTCGCTGGAGGACTGGATCACACGTATTCCCGTGCCATCATTGATGACGCGGTGAGGATGATACAACGCTACTTGGTCCTCTTGCAGCTCAATCAGCCTTTGCACCTTCCAGATGCTAACTGGAGCGCGCCGCTTTTGAAGGCGCTTGTGCTGCTCTGCCAAGACGTCGTTGCGATAAAGCGTGTCGGGGAGGTCAGGAGCGTAGGAGTTCCTGAGCCTTGGATCGCTCGTCGCCTGTCGCTTCGGATCCGGCAGGTCTCGGTATTGCGAGCTTCGAGGAGCTCACACTATCGTGGCACAGGTCGCGCCCGGCGCTGCTGAGAGACGCCGTCGTTTATTCGTATGCAATCCACGAAGTACACCTACCGCCAGATGTGCTTCCCGTTTACCGTGACAAAGACTTCGAAGCCTTGCTGCCGCGGAACTACACGCCGAAAATTCCAAGATAGCCATAGATCCCAACCTTTAAAATATGGGGTTAATGGAGCGCTTACGATACGTTCAGCTCTTGTACGGTCAGCACGATCACCTCATCCGTGATGTCGGGCGAGGTTTTGAACCATTCAGACTCCAGGCGCTTAAGCCAAAGGCAAAACCCGTTGCGCTCCCAATAAAGGATTTTCACTAGATTACGAGGGCGATTCAGAAAGACGAAAAGTACGGGGTCAAATACCTGTCAAAAATGTGTCCGTTACAGGATGTGAAACAATCAGGGCTCGAGTCGAAGTTGCTGGTAGATTCAGTCAACGATATCGCCATCGGGGGATGTAGCCACTGACGGCTTCGCGTAGGACCTGTCGAGCGCGGGTGTAATCGTCCAACCGCGCCGAGCGTTCGCCTTCCTGTTGTAAACCGGAGTTGCGAGCGAATGCCTCTGACCTTGCGCGGCGGGGCGGAAAGATCAAATTCAGCAATTGCGAGAAGCGGATCGGTGCCCGGAATCGACTCCAAGGCGAGCGGAGTGATCTACGGAGAGAACGGTGAAAAATGGATGATTCTCGGGGGTTACTGACGCACCTCACTCTTTGTGCGGGGATCGAATCAAGTTGACCAGGTCAGGGATCGGCTGCGTTACGACTCTGTGATCACCCTCATCACCGCATGCCCTGTCAGTCAATTTATTAGCCACTTCCCGTGAATCCATGTGTCAACCGTGGTACCATTTCGCGCAAATTAAAGCCTGACGGCCTTTTAGTAGCCTTTGCTAAGATCTCCGTTGTTTTCCTGATCTTATTTTGTTTTTGTTTGAGTCGCCAATATTCAGGAAGAGCTCTTGTGACTGTCCAAATTACATCTCCCACTATTCCGCTTATTGTCGATCTCGACGGTACCCTGCTGCGCTCCGATCTGCTGCTGGAAACAGGTATGGCTTTTGTTCGGCATAAGCCATTGAGCCTGTTTAAACCCTTTATTTGGTTGACCAAAGGCAAGGTGGCTTTAAAGGAAGGCCTCGCCCATGCCACCCATATTGACGTCAGTGTCCTGCCTTTCGATCCTGCAGTCATTGAACTAATTGAAGTCGAGCGGCGTACCGGTCGGACCGTAGTGCTGGCGACAGCCAGCCATTACAGCCTGGCCGAACGCATTGCTGAACATCTTCAATTGTTTGACCTGGTGCTAGCCTCTGACAGCAAGCGAAACCTGTCGGCCCATCGTAAACGCGATCTGTTGGTCGAGCACTATAGTGAGCAGGGCTTTGATTACGTGGGTAACTCTCATGACGACGTCCCAGTTTGGGCGGTTGCCCGGAAGGCTTATGTGGTCAATCCGGAATCCGGTGTTGAGCGTGGCGCTCGGGCACAGGGCAATGTCGAACAGGTGATTCACTCCAATCCTTCCAGGGCGAAGGACTGGTTGAAGGCGTTGCGGCTGCACCAGTGGATGAAGAATGCGCTGATTTTCGTGCCTCTAATGGCGGCGCATCAACTGACCAACCCCATGCTCCTATGGCAGGGAGTATTGGCCTTTCTGTTTTTTGGACTATGTGCCTCTAGCGTCTATCTACTTAATGACTTGTTGGATCTCGCCGATGACCGGCATCATCACTCCAAACGACATCGTCCATTTGCCGCTGGACGATTGTCGATCAAGTCCGGGCTACAGCTCTTTCCCGTATTATTGGTTGGCGCTTTTTCCGGGGCTGCATGGCTTCTGCCTTGGGAGTTTTCCGGAACCCTCATTGCATACTACATATTAACTCTCGCCTATTCGCTGTCATTGAAACGACAGATGGCTATCGATGTGATCGCCCTGGCTGCGCTTTATACCCTGCGCATCATAGCTGGCGCGGCAGCATTCGGCTTGGAACTGACATTCTGGATTTTGGCGTTTTCGATGTTCATGTTCCTGAGCCTCGCACTAGTTAAGCGCTACGCGGAGCTGCGCGAAGCAAGGCGCAAGGGCGATACCGGGAAAACCCGTGGGCGAGGCTACTATCCCGCCGACCTGGAAATGATTTCCTCGCTGGGCGCGTCTTCCGGTTATCTAGCCGTAATGGTCTTGGCTCTATACATCCATGATCAGGCTACAACCGGGCTTTATGCCCACCCACAGGTGATCTGGCTAGCCTGCCCGCTGCTCTTGTTCTGGATCACTCGAGTGTGGATGCTCACTCATCGCGGGCAAATGCATGATGACCCTGTAGTGTTCGCCATCCGCGACCGCAGCAGTCTGGTCGTTGGCGCTTTGTTTGGGCTGGTGTTCTGGGTAGCAGCATGAGTCGTCCGCTGCACTCTTGGGGATGCTATCCCTATGCCCCGCAGACTGCACACGCTTGTAGCTGGCGTAGCGAAGTCGAGTCTCTGCGCGATGCGGTGGCCGCCACGCACGGGAGCACCCTGCCGTATGGCAACGGACGTAGTTATGGAGACAGCTGCCTAGCCGCGAGCGATCAAGTGTTGCACATGCGAGCTCTTAATCGCTTCATCCAGGTTGATTGGCAGCAGGGAACCGTACAAGCAGAGGCCGGTGTAACCCTCGCCGAGATCCTGGCAATTTCCATCCCGCAGGGCTGGTTCCTGTCAGTCACACCTGGCACCCAGTTTGCCACCCTCGGCGGGGCCATCGCTAACGATGTCCATGGCAAGAACCATCACCTGCGCGGCACCTTTGGCAACCATGTGCGGCGTTTGGGTTTATTGCGCCATAATGAAGGAGTGCTGACCTGCTCTCCTACCGAGCATCCCGAATTTTACACCTCTACTATTGGAGGTTTAGGTCTGACTGGGATTATCGTGTGGGCAGAAATTCAGCTTATCCCCATTCGCACCAGCCAGATCGACAGCACCGTAGTGCGTTTCGGCAATCTGGGCGAATTCTTCAGCCTGTCCGCCGAACTCGATCACCAGCATGAATACAGTGTCGCCTGGATCGACTGCCTGGCAAAAGGCACTCAGACCGGGCGGGGCGTATTCATCGTAGGTGACCACGCACGTTATGGTTCACTGGAAGTGGACGAGCGAGCGAAGTTGAGCATGCCGCTGACACCGCCAGTGTCTCTAATCAACAACCTGTCATTGCGAGCCTTCAATGATATGTATTGGAGGGTGCATCCTGCCCAGAGCACATGCAAACGCGGTGACTACGAGCCCTTCTTTTATCCGCTGGATCGGATACTGCACTGGAACCGTATCTACGGGCGCCGAGGTTTCCAGCAATACCAGTGCGTGATACCCGACGCAGTGGCCGAGGTAGTCATGCACGAGTTGCTGGAAGCCATTGCAGACTCTGGCCAAGGCTCGTTTCTCGCCGTGCTCAAACGCTGTGGCAACATCGCCTCGCCAGGCCTGCTGTCCTTCCCTCTCCCCGGCACCTCTCTAGCCTTGGACTTTCCGCAGAAGGCTGACTTGGTGCGGCTGTTTGCAAGGCTGGATGCCATCGTTCGCGAGAGTGGTGGTCGCCTGTATCCGGCCAAGGATGCCCACATGACCGGCGGCGATTTCCGCAAAGCATACCCCGCATGGGAACGACTGGAAGCACTGCGTGATCCCTCTCTGAATTCCCACTTCTGGAAACGAGTTACTGCATGAAACGAATTCTAATTATTGGTGCAACATCGGCCATTGCCGCTGCCTGTGCACGTCTATGGGCCGAACAAGGCAGCGAATTTTTTCTCGTGGCCCGTAACCTCGAAAAACTAGAACAAACCGCAGCCGACCTGAAAGGTCGAGGCGCCAAATCAGTAACACTTCACTGCATGGATGCCACCGACTTTGTAGCACACGGCGCAATGCTCGACAGTTGCCTAGCGACCTTACAGCAAATCGATATTGCGCTCATTGCGCACGGCACATTGCCCAATCAAAAAGTCTGCGAGCAGGACGTCGGCGTAGCGCTCCAGGAATTTGCCAACAATGGTACGTCGGTGATCGCCCTGCTAACGCTGCTGGCCAACCAATTTGAAACCCAGCGTTGTGGCACCTTGGCTGTGATTTCCTCGGTAGCTGGCGACCGCGGTCGTCCGTCCAACTACTTATACGGTACCGCCAAGGCTGCGGTTTCCACCTTTTGCGAAGGTCTACGAGCACGGCTGTACAAAGTCGGTGTACATGTCATCGACATCAGGCCCGGGTTTGTCGATACACCGATGACTCAAGGTCTATCATTACCTGCTGCACTGCTGGCCAAGCCTGAGCAGGTGGCCCAACGCATTGTAAAAGGTACCGACCGAAAAGTTGACGTCCTCTACGCCCCGGGATTCTGGGTATTAATCATGATGATAATTAAGTTAATTCCTGGCGCACTCTTCAAAAAAATTAATATGTGAAATCACTCACTTCCAGACGGGTGGGCAGTGCGAATGTTGTAGTTATGCTACAGGCGCAAATTGTTGCGCAATAACAATGTACCGCGCTTCTGGTCATTGATCATGATGGTCATCCGGAAGTTGCCGCAATTCATATTCAAAAAAAAAAAATTCTGATATTCAAACTTTTAGACGGGCTGGGGTGGATCCTTGAAGCTATTCAAGTTGGCAGATAATGAGCTGCTGATCGAGCGCAGTATCAAATGCATTGCCGTATTGACGGTGCTTTACGCGACCTATTTGGCGTTTCGCTTTTCGGGGCAGCCATTGCTCGAATTGTTCGGCTTTCGCCAGACCCAAACAGCGCTGACCTCCTTCTGGTTCATCAAGGAGGGTTTCAAGTTTGCCTACGAAACACCCGTCTCCGGCGCCCCCTGGTCAATCCCGTTTGAATTCCCGCTCTATCAGGCGCTGGTGGCGCTGATCAGCAAGTTCACGGGCATCGATCTGGGCAAGGTCGGCAGGATCGTTTCTTTCGTGTTCTTGGTGCTGTGCCTGCTGCCGGCTCGCTCAATCTGCCAGTCGTTGAAGCTAGCCCCGCGCAGCTTCTATATTTTCGCCGGTCTGCTGTTCTCCAGCCCTCTTTACCTGTTCTGGGGTCGCACCTTCATGATCGAGACGGTGGCGGTGTTCTTCGCCGTTGCCGCGATTAAGTATTTCCTCGATTTCCTGGCCGCAGGTCGCCACCGGGACGCGATTTATTTCACCACTCTGATTTCGCTTTCGATCCTGCAAAAAGCCACCACCGGCCTGCCGGTGCTGGCGGTAATGGCACTGGTATTCCTGGTCCACGAAATCCAGCGCAATGGGGGCCTGCTCAAGGCCATCAGTGCACGCAACATCACGCTGGGCATTCTGCTGTTCGCACTGCCCATCGTGTTCGGGGTTGCCTGGACCCACTACACTGACGTGCTCAAGAACCAGAATGAATTCGGCAGCGCCCTGACGTCCAGCGCACTCTCGACATGGAACTGGGGTACTTTGCCTCAACGCTTTTCCAAGCTGTTGTATGGCGAGGTCATCTGGTCACGCATCGTCAAGGGCAACCTGTCGGGCGTCTTCGGTATCGCAATCATCCTTTGCGCCCTGTTGATGGCTCGCGACACCAGAACTCGCCTGGTGGTGCTGATGAGCTGCGTCCTGGCATTGTTGCCCCTGTTCCTATTCACCAATCTTCATCTAGTCCATAGCTACTACCAGTCGGCCAGCGTCATTTTCATCATCTTCGCACTGGCTGTGGCGCTGTCCGAAGGCCTCGCTCATCCGCAGTCTCGCCTGTGGATATTGGGGCTGTTCGTAGCCTTGCTGGCCAATAACTACAGCACCTTCGCACAAGGGTACGGCGAAAACCTGCGGCAGAAGATTGACCTGAGCAACTCCAGAGACCTGCTGGTGGCTGACACGCTGAAGCACAACATGAAGGAAGGCGAGGCATTTACCCTGTACGGCAACGACTGGAGTTCGTCGATCGTCTACTACGCACAACACAAGTCATTCACCATTGCCAACAGCTTCAAGGATCTGGACAAGACCATCGAATCCCCCGAGACCTTCCTGGGTGGCGCGCCCCTGGGCGCGGTAGTCGCGTGCCCGCCGGTTGAGAAGCCCAGCCTTGGCCAATTGGTTAACCAGCAACACAAAGACGGTCAGTGGAAGGTCGCCGAAGTATCAGGCTGCTACATCAGCCTGCCACAGACGAACGTGGGCCTGGACCTACCGAAGGCCCCAGCGCAATGCATTGGTAGCCTTGACTTCGCGAACCCGACCACGCAGAAGCTCGCAGGCGCCATTGAAGCCAAGGGCTGGACCGTCGTGGATGCGGCCCGCAACCAGCTGCCGTCACAGGTCTACATCACCCTCACCGATGCCCACCAGAACGTGCGTTACTATGATGCGACCCAGTACGCACGCCCTGATGTAAACGACTTCTTCAAAAAATCCGACCTCGGCAACGCCGGCTTCGGCCGCGTTATAGACACCCGCGACCTCAAGGGCAGCTATGCCGTTGGCGTGGCCCGCGTGGTAGGCAAGGAACTGCAGTTGTGCCAATTTCGCAAAGACATTCAGGTTAACCCGCAATGACCGCTATTAATCTTGATGAACGTATCATCCTGCCCGGCGGTGCCGGGCTGGTCGGACAGAATCTGGTAGCTCGCCTCAAAGCCAAGGGCTACAGCAATATCGTGGTCATCGACAAGCACCGCGAAAACCTGGAGATCCTCAAGCGCGTGCAGCCTGACGTGATCACTATTTTTGGTGACCTGTCCATGCCCGGCGAATGGCAACAGGCCTTCGCCGGTGCCAATGTGGTCGTCATGCTGCAGGCACAGATCGGTGGTATTGACTATCAGGAATTCGTCAAGAACAACGTTGATGCCACCCGCCTGATTCTTGAACAGATCAAACTGCACAGCATCGACTATCTGGTGCACATCAGCTCTTCGGTGGTCGAATCGGTGGCCGACGACTTCTACACAAAAAGCAAAATAGACCAGGAAAAGATGGTGCTGGAAAGTGGCATCCCCTGCCCGGTGCTGCGCCCGACGCTCATGTTTGGCTGGTTTGACCGCAAACACCTGGGCTGGCTGTCGCGCTTCATGAAGAAGGTTCCGGTCTTCCCTATTCCTGGTCATGGCCGCTACATGCGCCAGCCGTTGTACGTGGGCGATTTTTGCAATGTCATCATCAGCTGCATACAAAACCGTGTGCGCGACGGCATCTATAACGTATCGGGGCACGAAAAAGTCGACTACATCGATATCATTCGCGAAATCAAGCGTGCCACCGGCGCCAAGGCCGTGATCGCATGCATTCCCTACGGCCTGTTCTACAGCCTGATCTGGACATGGAGCCTGTTCGACAAGAACCCACCCTTCACCACCCAACAGCTGGCTGCACTCAGCGCCAAGGACGAATTCGAGGTCAATGACTGGCCCGGCACATTCGGCGTGACCTACACGCCGTTTGCCAAGGCGATACAGGAAACCTTCAACGACCCCACTTACAGCAAAGTGGTTCTGGAGTTTTGACGATGGGACAAAGAGTTGCCGTGCTGGGCGCTGGCCCCATGGGCCTGGCAGTGGCCTACCAGTTGGCCAGGGACGGGCATAAACCCGTGGTATTCGAGGCGGATGACCGTGTGGGTGGAATGACCGCGGCGTTCGATTTCTCGGGCACCACCATCGAGCGCTACTACCACTTCCATTGCATTTCTGACCACGCCTTCCTGAAGGTACTGGACGAGTTGGGCTTGGCCTCGAAAATGCGCTGGGTCGAAACCAAAATGGGCTATTGGTATCAAAACCGCTTGCAACCTTGGGGTAACCCCATTGCTCTGCTCAAGTTCAAGGGCCTAAGTCTGACAGCCAAAGTCCGTTATGGCCTACACGCATTCCTGTCCACCAAGAGAAATGACTGGAAGCCTCTGGACAACGTCGAAGCCACGGGCTGGATCAAGCGCTGGGTCGGGGCCGAGGCCTGGGAAGTGCTATGGAAGCGCCTGTTCGACTACAAGTTTTACCATTACACCGATAACCTATCGGCAGCCTGGATCTGGAGCCGCATCCGCCGCATCGGCCGCTCGCGCTATAGCCTGTTCCGCGAAAAACTCGGCTACCTGGATGGCGGTTCTGACACCCTGCTGCAAGCGCTGAAGGCCGACATCGAAAAACACGGCGGGATCATTTGCCTGAAGTCGCCGGTCAACCGCGTGATCATCGAACACGGCAAGGTTCAGGGTGTGGTCTGCGGGGAAGAAATCCAGCGCTTCGACAAGGTCATCAGCACCGTGCCCCTGCCCTACGTGCCCTCCCTGATGCCGGACCTGCCACAGGATATTCTCGCGCGCTTCGCAGCCCTCAAGAACGTTGCGGTGGTCTGCGTGATCGCCAAGCTGCGCAAGCCTCTGACCGAGAACTTCTGGCTCAATACCAACGACCCCGAGATGGATATCCCCGGACTTGTCGAATACACCAACCTGCGCCCAATGAACGAACACATTGTCTATGTGCCGTTCTACATGCCTGGTGAACATCCTAAGTTCGCCGAACCGGACCAGGCTTTCCTCGACAAGGTGCGTCGCTACTTAAAGAAGATCAACCCGACGCTGAACGATGAGGACTTCATCGATATCCGCGCCAGCCGCTATCGGCATGCGCAGCCCATTTGCGACCCGGGCTATCTGGACCGGCTGCCGCCGGTTTCGCTGCCAGTGCAAGGCTTGTGGGTAGCCGATACCTCCTACTACTATCCCGAGGATCGCGGTATTTCCGAGAGCATCGATTTCGGTAGAAACATGGCAAGGGATGCAGTTAAGTGAAACAGCTGCTTAATCGACAGTTCCTTGCCTTTCTGGTGACGGGGGGTAGTGCAGCTGCTGTCAACTTCTTCTCGAGGATTCTTTATAACCAATGGCTGAGCTTTTCAGTCTCGATCGGGCTCGCCTACCTGACCGGCATGATCACCGCCTTTGTACTGGCACGAATGTTTGTCTTTACCGAAAGCCAACAGCCCATCCATCACTCGGCAATGTTCTTTGTACTGGTCAACCTGGTTGCGGTCGTACAGACATGGATCATCAGTATTGGCCTGGCATCGTACATCCTGCCTGCAATGGGCATGGAGTCCTTCAAGCATGAAATAGCGCACGCAGTCGGCGTGGCTGTGCCGGTGTTTACCAGCTACTTCGGCCACAAGCGCTGGTCATTTCGCTGAAATCGCACATAGAGGAGCCCGGACCACACGACCCGGGCTCCGGGATTGGCCGCCTTGGTCGCCGCCCACAGCACCTTCAACAAAGCATGCGCATAAGCGGGCAATTTCAACGTGAATTGGTCTATGGGGCGTTAGAGGTACCGCTTGACGCCCCACGATATCGCGCAGCTCGCTGATCGAGCACCTGTTCTGCAACAGATGAATGGGCAGCATGGTCTCCAACGGATAGGGTTTGCGACTACCGCCTGCCTTCGGGTAATACGGTTCGTATCAACCTCTTCAGACCGCTTGCAACCCCTGCACTGTGCTGGTGGGCTTTGAAATAGCTGCCATCGATTTAAACCCACTCCATATCAGGATCAGTCACAAGCGTTTGAACCACATTGAGCCGCTTGTTTGTAGACCTTGCTCCAGCCACCGAATGCTTCGGGCAAGTCACTCCAGGGACAGCCTGTGCGCATGCAATACAACATGCTTTCGACCGTTATCCGTAGATCACGCTTGTTGTTGATGGTCTTGTGCAGCAGAATTTCCCGCCACTTCGACCGGTGCTCATCGCTGAGCATCAATCGGGGCATTGCAAGCTCGCACTGTCCGAGAGCTATTACAATGCAATTTTACATTTATAATTCAATGAGTTAGGACGAGAAGAAGATAGGCCTTAGGCTTTCCATGTATCGCAAAAGTCGATGGTGGTATCAACGCTCTAATCCTCCAGTACCGACCCAAAGGCACGCACTTGTCGGTTCGCAACCGGGAGACACGAACGACATTGCCTAGCAATGAACGAGGGGGCCACTAAAAAGCTTCGACTTCAAATGCCCACTCAGGTCATGGGTGAGGTGATGCAAGGCGTCATGCCATGCAGCATAATGCCGCCTACATCCATTCAATGACCGTGTTGCACTCAGTTCCTGCATTCACCCTGTTTACCAGCGCTGAATTTTTTCCAAGGACGATAGCCATTTGACTGCCAAGAAAACAACCATGGTTCTGAGCATGCATCGCAGCGGAAACATCGCACTTGCGCGTGCACTCAATACCATGGGCGTTGAGCTTGGTGCCCCCCTCCATCCGATGGATATGGACCATACGGCCAGTTTTTGGAAAGACAGAGACGTCACTGCTGTCAATAACAAGCTGTTAAGCCGGCTAGATTCTGCCTCGGCGCTTGACCTGCCAGCGCCGACCGAAGATGAGATATCGAAATACATCAATGAGTATCCAGACCCTGGCTCCCGTCACGCTCAGCACCTCGAAAGCGTACGGCTCAACAGCCAGACTGAACCAAAAATACTCGCCAATGCCAACCTGGAAAGCATTTCTTTAAAAACGCAGATCAAAGCGCTAAATACCGAGAATGTAGTGGCACACGGCGCCACAACATCCACAGCAACTTACCGTCGAAGACGACCATGATAAATAACGAACAAGTAGATCAAGAACAATCCACCATCATTAAACTTTCCGATGAAAACGCCCGTCTCAAATCTGAACTGGCGGATCTAAGCGCCCAGCACAAAAAACTGGAAATAAATCTGGAAAAATGGAAAGCCTCTGAAGCGGGGCTGAAGCAAGAGTATATTCAAACAC